>JAFANO010000189.1 GCA_019232645.1 Planctomycetaceae bacterium
CCCGGAGCGCCTCCAAACGTTCGGTCCGAAATCACCGTACTGGTTCGGGATGTCAGGTCACTCCTCCGCCGATCGACGCTGACCGTGGAATCGGGGGGTCCAATCCCCCGGGAATCTCGTGCATGCTTGAGCCTGTCGTCCGTTTCCGCGCGTCGATGAGCGAAGAAAAAATCCAGTCCTGACCGGGGGTGGTCCTCTGCACGGAGCGTTCGCTTCCGAGCCCGAGGTGGTGAGGACCGTGCAGCCAGCGAGCCCCGAGATCGACCGAACCGCCAGAGACGACGCCAATCAGCCTGGGAGAAATCGCTATGGAATTTCGGAAGATCCTGGCCTTACGCGGGCCAAATATGTGGGCCAACTTCCCGGTCTTGGAGGCCTGGGTCGACCTTGGGATACTGAAAGATTCGCCATCCGACGAGATCCCCGGGTTCAACGACCGCCTGATGAGCTGGCTGCCGACGATGATCGAGCATCGTTGCAGCATCGGCGAGCGGGGAGGGTTCTTCCAGCGGCTCAGGCGCGGGACGTACCAGGCACACATCCTGGAGCACGTCACATTGGAGCTGCAAGAGTTGATCGGGATGCCGGTCGGCTACGGTCGCGCGCGCGAGATGTCGGAGGACGGCGTCTACAAGGTGGTGGTCCAGTACCGCGAGGAGGAGGTGGCCCGCGCCTGCCTCCACACGGCGCGCGAGCTCTGCCTGGCGGCGGTCTACGACCGGCCGTTCGACGTCGCGGCGGAGGTGGCGAAGCTCCGCGACCTGGCGCACCGGGTGCAGCTCGGGCCGAGCACCGCGTCGATCGTCGCGGCGGCCAAGGCCCGCGGCATCCCGTCCCGCAGGCTCAACTCGGAAAGCCTCGTTCAGCTCGGGCAGGGGGCCAAGCAGAGGCGGATCCTGACCGCCGAGACCGACCGCACCGGCGCCATCGCCGAGGCGATCGCGCAGGACAAGGACCTGACGCGGACCCTGCTCCGCGCCGTCGGCGTCCCGGTCCCCGACGGCCGGCCGGTCGCCGACGCCGAGGACGCCTGGGAGGCCGCGCGTGAGATCGACGCCCCAGTGGTGGTCAAGCCCCGCTTCGGGAACCAGGGCCGCGGGGTCGCCACCAACCTGACGACCCGCGCGCAGGTGATGGCCGCCTTCGACAACGCCCGCGAGGAGGGGGACGAGGTCGTCGTCGAGCGGTTCGCCCCCGGCGACGACTACCGCGTGCTGGTCGTGGGCGGCCGCGTCGTCGCCGCCGCGCGCCGGGACCCGGCGCAGGTCGTCGGCGACGGCCGTCGGACGATCGCCGAGCTGGTCGAGGAGGTCAACCGCGACCCCAGGCGCGCCGACTATCATGCGATGGCATTGAGCAAGATCGTGCTCGACCCGGTCGCGCTGGGCGTCCTGGAGGAGCAGGGCTACCAGCCCGACTCGGTGCCGCCGGCCGGCGCCCGGGTCCTGATCCGGCGCAACGCCAACCTGAGCACCGGCGGGACCGCCACCGACGTGACCGACACGGTCCACCCCGACGTCGCCGCCCGCGCCGTCGACGCCGCGCGGGTCGTCGGGCTCGATATCGCCGGGATCGACCTCGTGGTCCGCGACATCAGCCGGCCCCTGGAGGAGCAGGGAGGCATCGTCGTCGAGGTCAACGCCGGCCCCGGCCTGCGGATGCACCTGCACCCCTCCGCCGGCACGCCCCGGCCGGTCGGCCAGGCCATCGTCGACATGATGTTCCCCGCGGGGGAGGACGGTCGGATCCCGCTGGTGGCCATCACCGGGGTCAACGGCAAGACGACGACGACCCGGCTGATCGCCCACATCTTCTCCGCGACCGGTAAGACGATCGGGATGACCTGCAGCGACGGCATTTACATCGATGGCCGTCGGATCGAGGCGGGCGATTGCAGCGGCCCGCAGAGCGCCCGGGCCGTGCTGCTCAACCCCAAGGTCGAGGCGGCCGTGCTCGAATGCGCCCGGGGGGGCATCCTCCGCGAGGGGCTCGGCTTCGACAAGTGCGACGTGGCGGTCGTGACCAACATCGGCGAGGGTGACCACCTCGGCCTCTCCGGGATCGAGACCCTGGAGAAGCTGGCGCTAGTCAAGCGGACGATCGTGGACGTCGTGCTGCCCAACGGTAGCGCGGTGCTCAAGGCCGACGACCCGCTGGTGGCCGAGATGGCGCCCAAGTGCCCGGGCTCGGTCATCTTCTTCTGCCGCGACGGCGAGCACGCCGTCGTCCGGGAGGCGCGGGCCCGGGGGAGCCGGGCGGTCTTCGTCCGCGACGACCACATCGTCCTGGCCGAGGGGAACCGCGAGACCGTGGTGGCGGCGCTGGCCTCGGTCCCGCTGACCTACCACGGCCGCGTCGCTTTCCAGGTCGAGAACGTGCTGGCGGCGGCCGCCGCCGCCTGGTCGATGGGGATCTCCCTCGACGTGATCCGGATGGCGCTGGCGACTTTCGCCGGCGACACCCACCAGGCGCCGGGCCGGTTCAACGTCCTGGAGGCCAACGGTGCGACCGTCATCGTCGATTACGGGCACAACCCGTCGGCGGTGGCCGCGCTGATCGAGGCGCTGGAGGTCTTCCCCCACGAGAGGCGCTTGATCGTCTTCTCGGCCGAGGGGGACCGGCGCGATGAACACATCCTCCGGCAGATGGAACTGCTCGGCGAGGCCTTCGACACCGTGATCCTCTACGAATACCCCGACCGCCGAGGCCGGGCCGAGGGGGAGATCCTGGCGCTGCTCCATCAGGGGCTGGTCACCGGCACGCGCGTCTCCGAGACGCTCGACGTCGCCGACGAACCGGCGGCGGTCGCGCTGGCCTTGCAGATGCTCGAGCCCGGTGACCTCCTGGTCATCCAGCCCAAGGAGATCGACGACGTCCTCGCGGACGTCACCCGCGCGCTGGCCGAGGGCCCGCCCAAGGCCGTCGAGGGCAAGCGGGTCCTGGCCGCGCCGGTCGTGAGCTGACCGACTCGTCCCCCGGTCAACGATCCCCGTCGTCGCCGATGGCCTCGACGGGGCATTCTTCCATCGCGGCCAGGCACGCCGCCTCTTGCACGGGGCCGTCGGGCTGGCGGAAGACGTAGCTGTAGCCCTCGGCGTCTTGGCGGATGAAGTTGAGCGGTGCGGTCTCGCGGCAGAGGTCGCAGTCGATGCAGGTGGCATCGACGTAGTACCGGCCGGGGACGTTCTCGGGGACCTTCTGGGTGATGTCGGCCATGAGTCGAGAGGCCGCCCGGAGGTTCGGCGCCGGGCGACCCCGCCCCTTCGCTCGGGTTAGACTGTCTTGGCGTCGATCCAGGTCATCAAGCTCCGGAGCCGCTTGCCGACCTGCTCGACCGGATGTTCGCGCTCGCGCCGCTTGATGGCGTTGAAGACGGGACGGCCGGCCTTATTTTCCATGATCCACTCGCGGGCGAACTGGCCCGTCTGGATCTCATGGAGGATCTTCCGCATCTCGGCGCGGGTCTGCTCGGTGATGATCCGGGGGCCCCGGGTGTAGTCGCCGAACTCGGCGGTGTTCGAGATGCTGTAACGCATGTAGTTGAGGCCGCCCTGGTACATCAGGTCGACGATCAGCTTCAGCTCGTGGAGGCACTCGAAGTAGGCGCTCTCGGGCTGGTAGCCGGCCTCGATCAGGGTCTCGAAGCCCATCTTGACCAGCGCGCTGACGCCGCCGCAGAGGACGACCTGCTCGCCGAAGAGGTCGGTCTCGGTCTCCTCGGCGAAGGTCGTCTGGAGGACGCCGCCGCGGGTCCCACCGATCCCCTTGGCGTAGGCCAGCGCCAGCGCCTTGCCGGCGGGCGTGCAATTCTCTGCGGTGGCGATCAGGCAGGGGACGCCGCCCCCCTTGACGAACTCGCTGCGGACCAGGTGCCCCGGCCCCTTGGGGGCGACCAACGCGGAATCGACCCCCTCCGGCGGCACGACCTGGCCGAAGTGGATGTTGAACCCGTGCGAGCAGAGCAGCAGGTTGCCCGGGCGGAGCTTGGGCTTGATCTCGCGGGCGTAGATGTCGGCCTGGACCTCGTCGGGCAGGAGGAGATTGACCAGGTCGGCCGCCTCGGCCGCCTCGGCGGCCGAGACCGGCTTGAAGCCGTGCTTGACCGCCAGCTCGTAATTGGCCGACCCCGGCCGCTGGCCCACCACGACGTCGCAGCCCGAGTCGCGCAGGTTCTGTGCCTGCGCGTGCCCCTGGCTCCCGTAGCCGATGATGGCGATCGTCTTCCCCTTCAACAGGCCCAGGTCGGCGTCCTGGTCGTAATACATCATGGCCGGCATCGGCGGTCTCCTCGGAGTGGGCAATAGGCCGGAGGCCGTCGGAGGGGGGACGTGACGGACCGCGGACCCGGTCGGTCAATCCTCCCGGTCGGCCTCGCCGACCGGCATCGCCCCCGACGGGACCCCTTACAAGCTGGAGTGTCCCAAGACGGAGGCCGTGGCGCCTTCGGCCTCGGCGGAGGTCGCATCCTCCTCGCGGCCGGGCCGGCTCCCCCGGACCAGCGCGATCCGGCCGGTCCGGGCGAGCTCGCGGATGCCGTAGGGCCGGACCGCCTCGATGAACGCCTCGATCTTCTTCTCTTGACCGGAGATCTCGATCATCAACTGCTCGGGGCTGACGTCCACGATCCGGCCCCGGTAGATCTCGACCAGCGCCTTGACCTCGGCCCGACGGTCGCGCGGAGTGTCGATCTTGATCAGCATCAGGTCGCGCTCGACGTAATCCTCGCGTGAGATGTCGAGCACCTTGACGACGGTGACGATCTTCTCCATCTGCTTCCGGACCTGCTCGAGGTGGCGGTCGTCGCCCATCACGACGACCGTGATCCGCGAGAGGTTGGGGTCCTCGGTCTCGCCCACCGCCAGGCTGTCGATGTTGAACCCGCGCGAGGCGAACATGCCCGAGACGTGTGCCAGCACGCCGGGCCGATTCTGCACGAGTGCCGAGAGGACGTGACGCATCTGCCCGGTCCCTCGCGTCGAGCTACTGGGTGTGCTACTGTCGGATCCCATCGCGAACCGAACTCCCCGGACCTCGTTCGGCCTCCCCTGGTCCGCGACGTGGCGGTGGGTAAGGAACTCATCACTGTACGACCCCCGTGGGCCCGTCGCAAGGGGGAACCTCTCCCGGGATCACTGCCATGCGTGCAAGCACGGCAGGTCCTCGACGGGAGCCGTTCGCGGCGACCGAATTCGGCTGGTCTTCGAAATGGAGCTTGAGGATGTCGCAACCCACCCGCCAGCACCTCCGCGTCGAGACCGTCACCGGGACCACGGTCGTCACCTTCGTGGAGTCCAGCCTCCTGTCCGAGGAGGTGATCCAGGAGGTCGGCGATCAGTTGGCCAGCCTGGTCGAGGACCAGGGGAACACCCGGCTGCTGCTCAACTTCAGCAACGTGAAATTCATGTCCAGCGCCATTCTAGGCCAACTCATCAAGCTTAACAAGAAGGTTACGCGGGCCAACGGCCGGTTGAAGCTCTGCGGCTTCGCCCCCACCCTCCGCGAGGTCTTCCGGATCAGCCAGCTCGACCGTCTGTTTGAGATCTACGACGACGAGCAGCTCGCGCTCGACAGGTTCTGAGCGCCGCGGTTATCCCCCTTCCAGGGGCGTCTTCAACCGCGCCATGTAGCGATGCCAGGAGGCCTCGAGGGCCGGGAGGTCGTCGCCGAAGGCGGTGCGAAAGGCGGCCGAGGTGCGGTCGGCGTCGGACCCGGCCTCGGGGGCGGGGTTGCGGAGCAGGTCGAGGAATGTCTGGAACTGCCGCGGGCGCTCCTTGCGCAGGAAGTAGACCAGCGCCCACGCTTGGGCGTAGAGGTCGCGGCGATAGCCGTGCTCGAAGCCGAGGTCGCGGAGCAAGGGGATGAGCGGGGGCGGCGGCGCGATCGCCCGCCAGTCGGGGAGGCGGAGGTCGTGGACGCGGCCGACCCCCGCCCAGACGCCGCCACGGACCACCTCGAACTGGGTGGCCAGGCCCTCGTGGAGCCAGACCGGGAAGTCATCATGGCGGCGAATCAGCCCGCTGTTCCGGACCAGTTGGTGCACCATCTCGTGCGCCGCGGTCCCCAGGTCGATCGCCCGCCGGTCCGCCTCCAGGAGCAATTGTCGGCGGTCGAGGTCGCGGCGCCAGGTCTCGAGCAGGTCCCGGGCCTCGGCACGGCTGCAGAGGCGCGCGGGCTCGCCGGGTAGGTTGAGGCGCAGCCGCCCCCGTCGGGGGAGGTGATCGATCGCCTCGGAAAGGTGTTGCAGCGCGCGGCGACGCGCGGCGAGCGCCTCCCGCGCGGCCTTTTGATCGGGGGCGCAGCGGGCATCATAGGCCACCACGACGTCCAGGGTCGGATGGTAATAGCCCCGGGTCGAGAGGAACGCCGAGGAGCCCGTCGCTCGGAGGAAGGCGAGGTAGTCGGCCTGATCGGCGAGCCAGGCCGAGGCCATCCGGCGGCCCGGCACCGGCAGCTCGACCCCCTGGGCGGCGAACATGAGATAATAGGTGCTGACGACGCGCTCCAGCACGTCGATCCGTTCGGAGGCCTCGGCGGTGGTGTGCTGATGGAGCAGGACGACATGCGGGCCGCGCGCCACCTCGGTCGCGACGCCGAGGGCTCGCCGGAGCGGCTCGAGGTCGGGGTCGTCGCAAGGCTCGACCAGGCGTCCCAGCGCGGCGATCATCCGAGCGGTCGGGGGGTGCGCGGGGTCGGCGTCGTGAGCGGCGCGGACCATCGCGACGGCCTGGGGGGTCAGGCCGTTCTCCAGGGCCCACCAGGCGGCCGCGGAGCGGGCCTCGACCCTGCCCGCCAGCGCCGCGCGACGCCGCGCGTCCCACTCCCCCTCCGGCCAGTGGCCGGGGACGACCTTGCGGAAATCGCTCCGGGGGAATTCGCGCGGGCCGTCCGGGGTCTGCAGGCGGACGGTCGTCCCTTCGGCCGATGCCGGGAGCTGGACCTGTCCCCCCCGTGCGAAATAAACCAGCTCGGCCCGGACCGAACCCGCGCCCACGATCGCCCCGGCCCCGACCAGGGCAAGCCCTGCAACCCACTCCCCGATGATCCTCGAGCACGATCGCCGCACGTGATCGACCCGCCCTGACCGGCGACTACCCCCGTGACTAGACTCGCGAGATTGTAGCGAGGCCGCCGAGATCGGGCCACCGCACCCGGATCGCCGCCCGCGCGAGCCGACGCCCGGGAGATTTTTCTGACCCCATATCTGTGATCGCCCCCACTTTTCAGGCATCATCGTCTCGGGAGCACATCAGGATAAAGGAGCGTACCATGCAACTCGGGATGGTCGGCCTGGGCCGGATGGGTGCGAACATGGTCCGAAGGCTGATGCGGGGCGGGCATCAGTGCGTCGTGTATGACCTGAACCCGGAGAGCGTCAGGAAGCTGGCGGCCGAGGGGGCGACGGGGTCGGACTCGCTCGGCGACCTCGCCGCGAAGCTGGTACCACCCCGCGCGGCCTGGGTGATGGTCCCCGCCGGAGGTCCCACGGAATCGGCCGTGATGGAGCTGGCCCGGCGGTTTGAGGCCGGCGACACCGTCATCGACGGGGGGAACTCCTACTTTAAAGAGGACGTGCGGCGGTCGCGGTCCTTGAAGGACCGAGGCATCCATTACGTCGACGTGGGGACGAGCGGCGGCATCTGGGGCCTGGAGCGCGGCTATTGCATGATGGTCGGAGGCCCCGACGAGGCCGTCCGCAGGCTCGACCCGATCCTCAAGACGCTCGCCCCCGGCCTCGGAGAGATCCCCAGGACGCCCGGCCGCGCGTCCCTGACTGGCACGGCCGAGGAGGGATACCTCCATTGCGGGCCCTCGGGCGCGGGGCACTTCGTCAAGATGGTCCACAACGGCATCGAGTACGGCCTGATGCAGGCCTATGCCGAGGGTTTCGACATTTTCCGCAATGCCTGCTCCGATGACCTCCCCGAGGGATACCGCTATGACCTCAACCTCGCCGACATCGCCGAGGTCTGGCGGCGCGGCAGCGTCGTCGGCTCGTGGCTGCTCGACCTGTTGGCGATGGCGCTGGCCGAGAACCCGACGCTCTCCGAGTTCACCGGCTACGTCCAGGACTCGGGCGAGGGGCGGTGGACGATCATGGCGGCAATCGAGGAGGCGGTGCCGGCCGACGTCCTCTCGACCTCGCTCTACGCCCGCTTCCGCTCGCGCCAGGAGCACACCTTCGCCGAGAAGGTCCTCTCGGCGATGCGCTTCAAGTTCGGCGGGCACGTCGAGCCCAACAAAGCCGGGCCGCCGAAGGGCAGCAAGCCGTGAGCGAGGAGACCCTCGCCGATACAACACCGGCCCGGCCGGGTCCCTGCACGATGGTCATCTTCGGGGCGACCGGCGATCTGACGAAGCGCCTCATCATGCCGGCGCTCTACAATCTTGCAGCCGGCAACCTGCTGCCCGAGCATTTCGCCATTCT
>JAFANO010000006.1 GCA_019232645.1 Planctomycetaceae bacterium
GACCATTTCCCCATGCTCGTTCTTGACGAACATATTTTGCAAATCCTCGGGGTACCGCCGGAACTCCGGCGCGGCCTGGACAAAGACCTTGAAGAACTGGCCGAAGAGGATGAAGCCTTGCTCCCAAGTGCTGCCTACGACGATGGACAGGTTGTCCATCGCGTTTCCGATCGACACACCCTTCTGCATGGCCACGTCGTTGTCGATGACCAGCTCATACTGCGGGTAGTTGCTGGCAAAGAAGGTGAACAGGCCCTTCAGTTCCTTGCGTTTCGACAGGCCCTCCAGGAACTTCTCGGTCACTTCTCCGAGCCGCTTGTAGTTGTTCGAGTTCGTCTTGTCGAGGAGACGTACGGAGAAACCCCCGGCCGCGCCAAAACCCGGAACCGCGGGCGGCTCAAAGAACTCGAGCTTAACATTGGATATCACACGGCATTTTTCGTCGAGCTTCTCAATGATCTGGCGAGAGGTCAGCTTGCGTTCGGACCAGGGCTTCAAATTGATGAGACAGGTCCCCGCGTTCGAGCCCCGGCCCTCGGTCAGAACCTCGTAACCGGCCAACGAGGAGACCGAGGTGACTCCTTCGATGCCTTTGGCGATCGCCTGCAGCTCGTGGGACTTGGAGTTGGTGTACTCGAGGGTCGAGCCTGGAGGCGTCTGGATGATTCCATAGATCATGCCCTGGTCCTCGAGCGGGATAAAGCCAGACGGAAGCTGCGTGTTTACAAGGTAAATGGCGGTGCCAAAGCCCATAATGACGAACAAGGTCAGCGCGCGGCGCGTGACGATCCGGCGCAGGATGGCAGCATAACCGCCCGTGACCTTCTCGACGCCACGGTCAAAAAGATGCAGCAGGATGGCCAGCGGCCCACGCTTTTTCACGTGGTTCGTGTGGGGCTTGAGAATCATCGCACAGAGAACCGGCGTGAGCGTCAGGGCCACGACACCGGAGAGAACGATGGACGTGGCCATCGTGATGCCGAACTGGCGGTAGAAGGTGCCGACCGGCCCGGTCATGAAGGTCACCGGGACGAAGACCGCTGTCATCACCAGGGTGATGGCGATGATCGCGCCGCTGATCTCGTGAACAACCTCCATGGTCGCCCGATAGGGTGAGAGGTGCTTCTCGTGCATCTTGGCATGCACCGCTTCGACCACCACAATCGCGTCGTCCACCACGACCCCGATCGCCAGCACCAGCGCGAAGAGCGTGATCAGGTTGATCGAGAGACCGAGCAACAGCATGAAAAAGAAGGTCCCGATCAGGGACACCGGAACCGCCAGGGTCGGGATCAGCGTGGAACGCCAATCCCCGAGGAACAGGAAGACCACCAGGGCTACCAACACGAAGGCCTCGAACAGGGTGTGGAGCACCTTATCGATGGAGGCCTCCAGGAACGCGGAAACGTCGTAGCTGACCTGAAAGTTCATGCCAGGAGGGAACGACTCCGCCTTGATCTCCTCGAGCTTCTTCTTGACCTCCTCGATGACGACGGCGGCGTTGGAGCCGGGGGTTTGCTTGAGAACGATGGCAGCCGAGGGATGGCCGTCGATGTCCGAGTAGAGGTTGTAGTACGCAGCGCTCAGCTCGACTTTGGCGACGTCCTTGAGCCGCAGGATCTCACCATCAGGATTTGCTTTGAGAATTATATTTTCATACTGCTCCGGCTTGTTGTAGCGTCCCACCCAGGTCAGGACGTACTCGACTGTTTGCGACATTTTGCCCGTCGCCTGGCCGAGTCGTCCGGGCGAACCAATCATGCTCTGTTGTCCCAGAGCCTTCATGACGTCGTCGGAGGACAGATTGTAGGCGCGCATGCGTTCGAGATTCAGCCAGACCCGCATCGCATACTGGCGGCTGCCGAGAATCGTGGCGGTGCCGATGCCCCGGATCCGCTTGATCTCGGGCAGGAGGTTGACAAAGGCGTAGTTGTAAAGGAAATTCTGGTCGACGCCTTCAGCCGTACTGTAGACGTTCACATACATCAGCATGCTCGTCATGGCCTGCATGACGATGATTCCCTCCCGCTCCACCAGGGGAGGGAGCCTGTTCTTCACGATGGCGATCCGGTTATTCACGTTCAAGACCGCCACGTTCGGGTCCGTGCCTGGCTCGAAGATGATCTGGATCGTTGCCTCACCGGCACTGGTGGCGGCGGAGGCCATGTAGCGCATGTCCTGTACGCCGTTGATGGCCTGCTCCAAGGGAATCAGGACCGAGTCGACCAAGACATTGGCACTGGCGCCGGGATAAGCAACCGTGACCACCACGCTCGGCGGCGCGACGGAGGGGAACTGGGATATCGGCAGGGTTTTGATTGCCAGCGTCCCCAGGAACACGATGATCACGGAGATCACGATCGCCAATGCCGGTCTATAGAGGATTCGTGTGACCATAGTTCTGACTGCGCTTTCCGA
Organism: Planctomycetaceae bacterium; assembly: GCA_019232645.1. Taxonomy (GTDB): domain Bacteria; phylum Planctomycetota; class Planctomycetia; order Isosphaerales; family Isosphaeraceae; genus JAFANO01. Next base: position 2,419 of record JAFANO010000006.1, read on the forward strand.
AAGATTGCGTGAATGTGTGTGTGCCGAATCCCGGCGCCGACTGCTGCAACCCCGGCGCCGAACGTCAGACCCTCACAAACCCATCGATTGTAACCATTTCCACCAGATCGTTTCGGATCGCTCGGCAGGTCGTCGGCGCCGACCGACCCGGCCCACGCCACCGCCGATTTGCCCGCACACTTTGGGGTCCGAGTAGACTGAGCGGAAATCCGATAGGGCCGGGGATCGGCTGCAGCTTTCGAGATCTGGTCTCGGAAAGTACAGTTATAAGATAATCTGGTTGAGTTCCGTACCGGGAAGCGGTTGCTATTCTGCCCTGTTTTTTAGTCCTGCAATAACCACTTCCGGGCGACTAAACTCGTATTCCACCTTCTCGCCATCGCGAACCTGTCGGATCCCCTCGAGAACGATCCTGTCGTCCACACCAAGTCCCCTCTTGATTACAAAGATGTCATCCATTTCGTTCTGGATCACGATCTCGCGCTGATGCACCACGTCATCTTTGCCGACGACGTAAGCGTACCGCTTGTCGAGAATCTCGAAAGTCGCCCGCTGAGGGATGACGATGGCGTCCTTCAACACTCGGTGGATCAACACGGTGCCGGTCTGACCGTGACGCAGCAGGCCGTCCGGGTTCGGAAAATCCGCGCGGAAGGGGATGTTCCCGGTCTCGTTGTTGAATTGGGCCTCGATCGCACCGATCTTGCCGAACTGCTGGAACTTGTTGCCGTTCGCCAGCACGAGTTCGATTTGCCCAATCTCCTTATTCTTACCCAGGTCGGCCATGTATTCGAGGTACCGGGCCTCGGGTACGTTGAAATAAACCCACATCAAGCTGTTATCGGACAAGGTCGTGAGGATGTCCCCCTCCTTGACCAGGCTGCCCAGCTGCTCGTGCAGGCGGTCGACGATGCCGTCGAACGGTGCTCTGACGTTGGTAAAGTTCAATTCGGCCCCCGCCAGCTTCGCCTTGGCCTGGGCCTTTGCCAGTTTGGCGTCGAGCAGTTGCACCTCATTCTGAGAGACCACTTTTTGCTCGAACAACTTCTTGGTGTTATTGAACTCCAGTTGCGCGAGCCGGGCCTCGGCCGACTCGGCGTCCAGCTTTGCCTGGTAAAGAGTTGGTACGATCTTGAACATCGAATCGCCCTTCTTCACCGCCTGGCCCTCCTTGACTGAGATCTCCTGGAGATACCCGCCCTCCAATGCACGGACATTTATGTGGCGCTGCGAGTGGATCTGGCAGACATATTGCTGGGTGATGATGACGGCCTGTGCCTCGGGGCTGGTGACCACGATCTTGTGGTGCTCCTGGTGGGGCTCCTCCTTGTGCGTGTGAAAATACGACTCAAGCTGGCCGACGATGTACCCTTTCGTCTGCTTGGCTCTCGTGCCAATGTAATCAAGATAGACGTAAATCTTGGGGGTTTTCTGCGGCGGGTAGATGTCCGCACGCACCTTGTTCAGGCCGAGGACCCCGCCGCTGATCAGGGCGACGACCAGCATCAAGGTGGTCACCGGCCGACGCATGGCGAACACAATCGGATTCATTGCAGAGCTCCTGCTCGACTCGACTCTGTCCCGATTCGTTGGGCAAGGAAACGCGGTGTGGATTTGGAGGGATTCGAGTACGGACGGCGATCCGACTCGGTTCGACGCCAGAGGGGGGCGAGGTGGCGTCGGAAGGCGCGCGGGATGATCTCCCGACCAGGTCGTCGTCGATCGATCGCGGACGTCGGCGTCCGGGTCACGCCGAACCGACGACCACGAGGGACGTCGAGCCCAAGACCTGGGCATTGGCGAGGCACGGTTTGGCCGAGTCGGCGACGTCGATTGCTCGCCATCCCCCAGGCCGGGGCCTGGACGACGCGTGAAGGACCGGCGACACATCAGCCGGTAATCAGGGGTCCATCAGCGGACGATCAACAGCGGAGGGGGTAGAGGGAGAGGATCGAGCGGGGGGCGATCAACTGGCGATCGGGGACCTCGCGGAAGGAACAAGGGATTAGGAAGGAAACTCGAGGCTCGTCCAGAGCATCGGCCCGATCCTGCTCTTCATTCTCGGAAGGAAGGGCATTCACCCGCAGGACGACGTCGGTGGCCATCGCAGCGCTGAGGCGGGTCGTAGATTGGCCCGGGGGTGGGGCGACATTGCGGCGGAGGCAATCGGGCCGGGACGAGACGGTGATGAACCCCGACGTCCGGATCGGCGCAACCAGCACCGACGCCAGCAGCGCCAGCGAGGATGTGAGCCAGAGCGTGGAGACGAGGCTTTTACGGTCGGGCATGGGCCCTCGCTTCTCGAACGTCGTGATTCGAGGCTCGCTCGCCGGCGTCCGGCGAGATGGCTTTCCACCAGATCGCTTCGCGAATTCTCCGGCTGGCCGGGTGAAGCCCACGGCCTCGCACTATATACTCTTTCGACGTGCGAGGGGACCCCAAACTTCCGGACAAACAATATACGACATCCAAGTCGTAAAATTATAGCTTCGCTATCGACGGAAATCAAGAGACGGCGCATGGTTGTTCGAAAACATGGCAAACGGTCCCGGGTGGACATTCCTGAGTAACCACGCCCACGTGCTGCTCTGCATCGCAAAAGAGCCCGAGGTGCGCCTCCGAGAGGTGGCACATCGGGTGGGGATCACCGAGCGGGCCGTCCAGCGGATCGTGGCCGACCTCGAGGAGGGAGGTTACCTCTCGCGCTCGCGCGAGGGGCGGCGGAATTGCTACGAGGTGCACCTGGACCGCCCGATGAGGCATTCGGTCGAGTCGCACCGCGAGGTGGGCGTGCTCCTCAACCTCATCCTCCGGCCTGACCAACCCGATCCGGGGGAACCGGAGTGCTGACAGGTCGCGACGAACCTCCCTGGGGCTCGTAGAACGGGCCGATCAGGCGTTCTCGAGGATGTCAGCCTGCCCCGATCACCCGCCCGCGCCGTGTCGTCAGGGTCGGAGCCGCTTGATACAACTTCTTCCCCTGGGATTCGCGCTCAGGAGCCGTTCACGCCCCTGAACAGGCGAAAGGCCCGGATCGGTTAGACCGCCCGGGCCTCGATCAAGCCAACGGCGAGGGGATCGGTGGACGGCGGCTTGGAGGAGTTGGACGAATTCCGGTTGAGTCGCGCCTCGAGGGCGGCGATCCGTCGCTCGAACGAATCGACCAGGCTGAGGATGGCCGCCTGGGCATCGGCCGGTATCTTGACCCAGAGGTCGTCGGGCAGGGGTGGCTTGGCGCTCATGCCATCTGATGTAACCGAGAGAGGCCGGTAGCGCAAGTCCCTACTGACCGTGAAAGCCGACCCCAAATCAGGTGTCCGGAGATGATCGCGCCCTCCTCATCCATGGCAACAAGCGAATTGATCCTCATCCCTTCATTTCCCCAACAGTCAATCATTACGAAATGGGCTTTGCCGCCTTCTCGATCATACCATGAGCGAATCGGCCGGTCACTTCCCCGTCGTCGCCGGCTTCGGCGAGGCCGCGGGGGGGTTGGTGCCGCCGGGGGCTTTGACGGCGGGGTCTTCGGTCTCCTTCTGGCCGAACGGGCCAGGCACGCCTGCGGGTGGTGGCGGGGGCGGGGGGAGGGTCGCCGGTTTGTCGCCGGGCACCATCTCGGGGAGGAGCGGGGCAGGCGCGGGGACCTCCTCGATCAGGGCCGGGTCGAGCTGGTCGACCCGAGGGATGATGATCTGGTCGCCGACGGTCAGGCGGTCGAAGGCGGGGACGGCATTCTTGTTGGCCGCCCAGAGGGCCTTGCAATACCGGCCCGAACTGTAGTAGAGCAGCGAGATCGTCCAGAAGTTCTCGCCGCTGCGGACCGTGTGGGTGTACGGGTATTGACCGTGAAAGTCTACCGGAGTTGAAATCGAGAATGCACCGCCGCCGAGGGCTTGATAGGTGTTTACGATGGCAGACAGTTGCTGCTCTTTGGTTTCGATCAAGGCCACTCTCGCGTCCCTGAGGTCACGCTGGGCGAATAGCACGTCTATGTATTCGGCGCGGGCACTCTGAAAAAGATTGCTGGCGACTTCGACTGAGCCCTCGAGCGATTTCAACTGCTGCTTCTTGATCTCGATGCTCTTGCTGTAGTTCTCCACCGTGGTCACGCGGTTGATCACCTCGGTGAAGGCGTTGAGGATTACGCGCTGGTAGTTGTAGATGGTCTGCAATTGCCTGGCGTTCGCGGTGAGGTACTGGGCCCTGATCGCTCTCTTGTTGACCAACGGCCCGACCAGGCTACCAGCGATTTCGCCAATCACGGCTTGCGGCTCGAACAGATATCTTAGGCCGGCCATGGACCGGAGGCCAACGCCGGCGTTGATCACCAGCTGAGGAAAGAAGTTGACCCGGGCGACCTTCACGTCGAGCCCGGCAGCCGCCAGCTCGCGCTCGGCTTGGCGGATATCGGGTCGGTTCTGAAGCAGCTGCGAGGGCACTCCTAAGCTCAGCGTGTGAATGTTCAGATCGTAGAATCCCGCAGACACGCGTTCGACAGGCTGCGGGTAGCGATTGGCGAGGAAGTTGATACGGTTCTCGCCCAGGATAATCTCCTGGTTAACGATCAGCTTTTCGCTCTGGTTCCTTTGAACCTCGGCCTGGAAACGCAGGACAGCCAGCTCGGTGCCGCGGGCTGCTGCCTTCCTGGCCTTGGCGACCTCGAGGCTTCGCTCCTGAAGCTCGATGATTTGATCCAGATTCTCAAGCCGTTTGTCGAGCGCCATAAGCCTGTAATAATTCTCGGCAATCTCAGCGACCAGACGGGTCACGAAGTAGTTCCGCCTCTCACTGGCGGCGACGTAGCGCTGCGCTGCCGCGTCCCTGGCATTCCGCAGCTGCCTATAGATGTCCA
>JAFANO010000012.1 GCA_019232645.1 Planctomycetaceae bacterium
GTCGAGCAGGCCGACCCCGAGCTCATGCCCAACGCCGTCCGTAACTGGATCGGGCTCCGGCCCGAGGAGCGTTGGTGGCTCTACACGATGACCGCCGCGGCGACCGGTGATGTGGACGATGGAGGTATAGGCTGGCGCAAGGCCCTGCAACACGCCCTCACTGAGAACCCACTTCCCGAACCACTCGACAGCGAGAATCGCTCGCAGCGCCGCATTCCTCCACGTCACATCCGACGAAGCCGCGCCGACCAAAGTCGCCTGCCGGGATTCGACAAAGAAGGCTCTCCGTTCTCAAGCCGCCCTGGGACTGAGGCGCCGCAGACCACCGAGGATGATGCATGAGCGCCGTCCAGCCGTTTCTCCTGAAATCCGCCCCGGCACTCATCGAACGCGCCTTGCCGGCCCAGAAGATTTCAGCGGAGGCCCAGAAGGAGCGCAAGGCGGTGCACGGCCAGACGCTCACCACGCTCGGCTCCTACTGGAAGGGGCGAAAGCCGCTGATCCTCGTCAAGGCTTGCGTGCTCGGCGCGTTGTTGCCCACGACCGACGACGCCGAGAAGGACCTCGCCATCTTCGAGAAGCTCATGGCGATTGACGACGACGCCTTTCTCCGCCGAGAGCTCTCGCTCTCGGCTAGCGATGTTGCACGCCGCGCGATCGAGATCGGTGCCTTGGAAGTAGCCCGCGTACGGACCTACTTCGCCATCACAGGACGGCCCGACGACGAGCTGAACCAACTTTCTGCGGAGGACCAATCCGCCTTGATCCACGAGGCTATCGCAGCGAGGAAGCTCCGCTGGCGCCGAGGAACCGATGCGGAAGACCAGGTGAGGCTCCAACGGGCGGCGCTGTCAACGCTGTCCTACCTCGAGAAGCTTGATGTGACCAAACGTCCCGAAGAGTGCGAGGCTGGGGCTCTCTTTGGGCCGGTCTGGGAGGAGGTCAATGCCCACCTCGGCACGAGCGCCCGGAGCTTTGTCGACCTCGTCGAGCAGCTCGGAATCATGCGGTTCGGGCACCGACCGATGGTGGGCGACACGTTCTGCGGTGGCGGCTCGATACCCTTCGAGGCGGCGCGCCTAGGCTGTGACGTCTACGCCTCGGACCTCAACCCCATCGCGTGCCTCCTGACTTGGGGAGCCCTCTACCTCATCGGGGGCGACACCGAGACTCGGGAGCGGATCGCGCGGGCGCAGGCCGCCATCGCCGAGGCGGTCGACCGGGAGATCACCGAGCTCCGGATCGAGCACGACGAGCACGGGAACCGAGCCAAGGCCTACCTCTGGTGCCTCGAGACCCGCTGCCCCCAGACCGGCTGGATGGTCCCGATGGCCACGACCTGGGTCATCAGCAAGAACTATCGGACCTGCGCCCGGCTGGTACCCGATCACCAGAGGAAGCGTTTCGAAATCGAGATCGTTACCGGCGCGAGCCCGGAACAGCTCGCAGCAGCTACCCTCGGAACGGTTGTGAACAACGAACTCGTCTACGAACTGGACGGAGAGACGTACCGGACCCGGATCGAGACGCTTCGGGGTGACTATCGCCTTCCCGACGGCACAACGGGGAATCGGCTCCGCCGTTGGGAGAAGTCGGACATCGTACCTAGGCCTGACGACACTTATCAGGAACGGCTCTACTGCATCCAGTGGATCACGCGCGAAACATTGGGGTCATTCCGGCCTAGGTTCTTCTTCGCGGCTCCGACGGAGGCCGACCTGGTGCGAGAGCAGGCCATCGAAAGGATGGTCCGCGAAAACCTCGCCCGCTGGCAGGCCGAAGGGCTGCTACCGGACTTGGAAATCGAACCGGGTGACGAGACAGCGCGACTAACCCGTGAACGAGGGTGGACATACTGGCGCAACCTCTTCTCGCCACGCCACCTCCTGATCGGTGCACTTCTACGTAAGCACAGCAGAAATCTGGAAGATCCGACTCTCTTGATGGGTGCTACTGTCGGATTCTGCCCCGCCCTTGACCGAATGTCGAAACTGACTCACTGGAGAGTTGGATTCGGCGGAAGTGGAAGCGTAGCACCTGCCGCTGATAATGCCGAGCACGTTTTCCATAATCATGCACTCAATACTTTTTATAATTACGGGAGCCGCGCATTCATCGGACTTGTTGGATCTTTAGTTGCTAAATATAAGCACTTTCAAGTTATAGCTTCAGAAGAGGTGATTCCAGCAGCAGCACACGAACTCACGAAGGATTGTGACCTTCATATCACGGACCCTCCCTACGCCGACGCGATCAACTACCACGAGATCACCGAGTACTTCATCGCCTGGCTGAGGAAGCACCCGCCGATGCCCCAATGGATCTGGGACAGCCGCCGGCTGTTAGCAATCCGGGGCAGCGACGAGGATTTCCGCCGCGGGATGGTAGAAGCGTACCGGGCCATGGCCCGGCACATGCCCGACAACGGCTTGCAGGTCGTGATGTTCACGCACCAGGACGCGAGCGTCTGGGCGGACATGGCGGCCATCGTCTGGGGGGCGGGGCTCCAGGTCACGGCCGCCTTGGCAGTGGTCATGCAATCCGGGCCCACCTGAGGCCCCGATGGTCAAGTAATCTGGACCCACCGTAGCCCCCTCCTCCGTAGGGTGGATTCCCTCGGGAATTTCCCACCCAGTGCGGAGGCAAGGACATGCATACGGTGGACGACTACGCCAAATATCGCACGGCGCACCGCGATGGCTGGTCCATCCGGCAGATCGCCCGCTCCTTTCACGTCTCACGACGCACCGTCCGCGAGGCCTTGGCCTCCCCCGAGCCCAAGCCCTACACGCGCACCAAGCCCCCGCCGGCCCCCGTGCTCGGGCCCTTCACCGCGCTCATCGACCAGATCCTCCGCGACGACCGCGACGCCCCGCCCAAGCAACGGCACACCGCCGCCCAGCTCTTCCGAAGGCTCCAGGACGAGCACGGCTACCCCGGCTCCTACCCCACCGTCCGACGCTACGTCGCCGCCCACCGCCAGCGCTCCAGCCCCACCTTCATCCCGCTGGCCCATCCCCCGGGTCACCGCCTGGAGGCCGACTTCGGACACATCCACGTCGACTTCCCCGACGGCCGACGGCTCGTCCCCGTCCTGGTGACCGTCTGGGCCTACTCCAACGCCCCGTTCGTCCTCGCCCTGCCCACCGAACGCACCGAGGCCATCCTTCACGGCATGGTCCGCGCCCTGGAGTTCTTCGGCGCCTCGCCCCGTGAGGTCTGGTGGGACAACCCCAAGACGGTCGCCACGACGATCCTCCGCGGTCGGCAACGCCAGCTCCATCCCCGCTACGCGGCGCTGGCCAGCCACTACACCTTCGAGGCCAAGTTCTGCCTGCCGGCCCAGGCCCACGAGAAGCCCGACGTCGAGAGCGGTGTGCGGGCCGTGCAGCGGCGGTTCGCCACGCCCGTGCCGCGGGTCGCCGACATCACCGAGTTGAACGAACACATGAGACAGCGATGTCTCGACGAGCGGAGGCGGGCCGTCCGCTCCGCCTCCGGCGCCTTCGTCATCGGCGACCGTCTCACCGAGGAGCTCGCCGCCGCGGTGCGGCTGCCGGAGCGTGTGTTCGACCCCTGCATCGAGCGTCAGGCCGTCGCCGACAAGTACCAGACGGTGGCCTTCGACGCCAACCGCTACAGCGTGCCGCGGCCGTGGGCATTCCGGGCGGTGACGGTCAAGGGCTACGTCGATCGCGTCGTCGTGGTGGCCGGCGGCCGGGTCGTCGCCGAGCACCCGCGGTGCTACGACCGCTCGGTCCAGGTGCTCGACCCGGTGCACTACCTGGCGACGCTGGAGCGCCGACCGGCGGCGCTGGACCACGCGCCGGTGTACCGCGACTGGCAGCCGACGGCGGCGCTGGCCGGGTTGCGTCGCGAGTTGGAGGGCCGGCACGGGACGCCGGCCGGGACGCGGCAGTTCATCCGGGTCCTGCAGTTGCTGGCCGAGCACCCGCAGGCGCGGGTCGAGCGGGCGATCGCGGCCTGCCGTGCGGGGCACGCCGTCTCGGCCGAGGCGATCATCCAGCGGACGCGGGTCCTGGCGGCGGCCGAGGCGGGGCGGACATCCGCGTCGGGCACTTCATATGAGAACACGATCTTACCTCCGGCCTCGGTCCCGCCTCCCGACCTGTCGCGGTTCAACCGGCTGCTCGACGGGGCCGCGACGGCCGAGTGGCCCGAGGCCCGGGCGGAAGGAGGCACCGAGTCAACGATCGAAACATGAGGCCCCCTCGTCAGCTCATGTCCGGGCGTCGACGCGACGCCCGGCCCGCACCCCTTGAGTCCCTGGAAAGGAGCGATCGTCATGAGCGACTCCGTGACCGAACTGGTGAAGGCCCACCTGAAGCAGCTCCGGCTGCCGGCGATGGCCCGGGAGCTGGAGCGGCTGTCGCGCGAGGCGGCGGCCTCGAACCAGAATTATGAACAGTTTCTCCTCCGATTGGCAGAGGCGGAGTTGGCGGCCCGCACCACCAACGCCTTGGAGGCGCGGATCAAGCAGGCGGCCTTCCCGGTGGCCAACGAAACCCTGCCTTGATACCCTGCTCAACAACCCACCTGAGCCCGCCCCCGAGGAGGTCGAGGTAACGGACCCGACCCATCCGCTCTTCGGGCGGCGCTTCCCGGTCCTCTCGATCAGCCGGCAACGTCTGAGCCCGCCCACCGTGTTCGTCGCCTACCGCGACACGATGCGGCTCCGCATCCCTGTCTCCTCGACCAGCCTGGAGAGTCAGCCCCGGACCCCTGGGACAAAATGGACCCGCGCAGCGATTCGCGAGTTCCTCTCCCTGGTCCAGGAGGTCGCCCCGCCATGTCACAGCCCCGGGAGGTCTGGTCGAGGCTCCCGCAAACCGTGAGGGAGCGGGTCATCGACGACATCACGAACATCTGCACGGAGGTTGTCCATGCCCGGCTCCGAACTCATCACGCCGGCCCACCTGAGCCGCCAGGCCATCATCTACATCCGTCAATCCAGCCCGAATCAGGTGCTCACCCATCAGGAGAGCACCCGACTCCAGCATGCTCTCCGACAGCGGGCTCTTGAATGCGGCTGGGGCCCTGACTCCATCGAAGTCATCGATGCCGACCAGGGCCTGACCGGCGAGACCGCCGAGGGGCGAGAGGGATTCAAGGAGATCGCGGCGCGTGTCACCCTCGGTCAGGTGGGCATCCTCTTCTCGTACGACGTCACCCGGCTGTCCCGCAACCTGTCCGATTGGTTCCCACTGCTCGACCTCTGCGGGTACCGCCACTGCCTCATCGGCGACCGTGACGGGATCTACGACGCCGCCACGCCCAACGGGCGCCTCCTCCTCGGGATGAAGGGGCAGCTCGCCGAGATGGAGCTGCACACGCTCCGAGGTCGGCTGACGGCCGGCCTGCTCAACAAGGCCGGGCGCGGAGAACTGGCCCAGAGGCTGCCCGCGGGGCTGGTCCGCGACGCGTTGGGCCGAGTCCTCAAGCATCCTGACCGCGAGGTCCGAGACGCGATCGATCTGGTCTTCGCCACCTTCCTCCGCGTCCGGACCATCACCGGGGTGGTCCGCTGCTTGCGCGACCAGGGGCTGTCGATTCCCAGGCGCGGCGAGTTCGGCGACGTCGTTTGGCGCGCGCCGACGGTCCGCTCGATCGCTTCGTTGCTTGCGAATCCGGCCTATGCTGGGGCGTTCGTCTACGGCCGGACCCGGGCCGTGAAACCCGGACCGAATCAACCTTCGGTCCAAAAGTCGCTCCCCCAGGACGAATGGCGAATCTGTGTCCCCGACAAGTATCCGGCCTACATCGATTGGGCCACGTATGAGAGAATTCGGGCCATGATCCGCGACAACTACAGCGAGTACGAACGGAAGCAAAACCGCGGGGTGCCGCGACCGGGCAAGGCGCTGCTGCACGGGCTGGTTTACTGCGGGGAATGCGGTCGCAAGATATCCGTGCAGTACAAGGGCACGTCTCAGTATATCTGCAATTCATTGCAACAAATCCACCGTGTCCCGGCCTGCCAGCGCATCGGTTCGGATGCGATCGACGAATGTGTCGTCCAGTTGTTCTTCGCGGCGTTGGCTCCCGCGGAACTGGATGTCTACGACCGAGTCCTGGCGTCGCTCTCGGGCGAACGCGAGCAGCTCAAGCGTGCCCGGGAGCAGCAAATCGAGCGGATGCGCTATCAGGCGCGACTGGCGGAGCGCCAGTACCAGCAGTCCGATCCGGACAACCGGCTGGTGACCGCCGAACTGGAGCGGCGTTGGGAGATGGCGTTGCGGGAGCTGAAGCGGGCAGAAGAGGAGTGGGAACGAGAGCAGCAACAGCAACCGCCCCTTGACAAGCTCGACCCGGAAACGCGGGAGGCACTCCGGGCTGCAGGACGACAGGTCCCCGAGCTGTGGCGTGCCGGGCGATTTTCGCAGGAACAAAAGAAGGCGCTGCTGCGGTGTCTGATCGACAAGGTGGTTCTACGCCGCAGTGCCCCTGATGAGATCGCCTGCCGTGTCGTCTGGAGGGGAGGTGACACGACGGACACCTCGATCACGGTCACCGTGGGCTCCTTGAAGCGCCGCGCGCGCAGCCAGGAGATGGAGCAGGCGATCCTGACGCTGGCCGGGCAAGGGGAAACCGACGAGGAGATCGCGCGTCGCCTGACGCTGGATGGTCATCGTTCGCCTCGGCACACCACCGTCCTGCCGAGCACGGTGCAGTACATTCGCTTGCGTCATCGTGTTTTCACTAATCATAGACAATCGCACCCGCGGAGGGTTGCCGGCTACCTGACAGTGCCGCAGGTCGCCGAGAAGCTGAAGATCGAGCGGGATTGGATCTACCACCGGATCCACACCGGCACGATTGAAGTGGCGCGCGACCCTGCCCGGCAGCTCTATCTGTTTCCCGACACGGCCGAAACCGTCCGCCGGTTCCGGCGACTCGTGGCGGGGAAGGTCCAGCACTTGCGTTTTTAGGAGGGCATCAAGATGCCGTATCGAAGGATTTCGACACGTATGATTTCTCGGCGATGCCCTCGCTGTCCAAGCCGAAGCTCCTGGAGCTGGCGCTGTGCGAGTGGATCGATCAGAAGTTCAATTGTTGCTTCATCGGGAGCACCGGGACCGGGAAGACGCACCTGGCGACCGCCTTGGGCCTGGCGGCGTGTCGCCGGGGCCTGCGGGTGCGGTTCTTCACGGCGGCGGCCCTGGTCAGCCAGCTGGAGGAGGCGCAGAAGCAGTACACGCTCGACAAGTTCCTGGGCCAGCTCGACCGCGCGGAGCTCCTGATCTGCGACGAGCTGGGCTACGTGTCGTTCAGCCGCAACGGGGTGGAGTTGCTGTTCCGGCTCCTGACGGACCGGTACGAGCGGTCGAGCGTGCTGATCACGAGCAACCTGGCGTTCGCCGACTGGGCGCAGGTGTTCCAGGGGGAGCGGATGACCGCGGCGTTGCTGGACCGGATCACGCATCGCTGCCACATCTTCGAGATGAACGGGGAGAGCTATCGGTTCCGGGAATCGATGAGGGCCAAGAAAGGCCGGAGGACAGGATGAGCCCGGACTGATCGCCGATTCAGAGGAGGTAGTGAGGAGGAACTGTCCGTACGGTCAGTCATCGGTTATGTTGAGGTGACCCAGGTGGGCCCGGATTGCTTGACCAGGTGGGCCCGGATTGCATGACCACTGCCA
>JAFANO010000061.1 GCA_019232645.1 Planctomycetaceae bacterium
AAGGTCTTGTTCGACGAGACGACCGCGCGGATCATCGGCTGCGGCATCGTCGGGCCGAACGCGGGGGATCTGATCGCCGAGGCGGCGCTCGCCATCGAGATGGGCGCGGACGCCCAGGACCTCGGGCTGACGATCCATCCCCACCCGACGCTGTCCGAGACCATCGGCATGGCCGCCGAGGCGTTCGAGGGATCGATCACCGATCTGTACCTGCCCAAGAAGAAGCATGCCTGATCGACGGCCGGACCCGGTCCCGGGCCTCCGGGATCGGGATGGAGGAACAACGTCTGCCGAGGCCGGACCTGCACCGGCCCGTCGAGGCAGCAGGCCGGCGAGTCCGAGCACCGCCGTGGCGTGGGTCACCGACACGGAGCATCGCGGACGGCATCCCCACGCGGAGCATGGAAACGAGTTAAACCATGTTTATCTAGATTCGGGGAAGCTGCCATGCAAGCCAAGTCAGGACGCAAGCCGCTGTACTCGCACCTGTACTTCCAGGTGCTCGTCGCCATCGCGATCGGTGTGGCCCTCGGCTTCTTCTACCCGGCGACGGCGGAGACGATGAAGCCGCTGGGGGACGGCTTCATCAAGCTGATCAAGATGATGATCGCTCCGATCATCTTCACCACGGTCGTGGTCGGCATTGCGAAGATCGGCGACATGAAGGAGGTCGGTCGGGTCGGGCTCAAGGCGCTGATCTATTTCGAGCTGGTCTCGTCCCTGGCCCTGGCGATCGGCCTGGTCGTCGTCAACGTCGTGCGCCCGGGCGATGGGCTCAACGTGGACGTGAGCACGCTCGATACCACGGCCGTTGAGGGCTATGCCAAGAGCGCCAAATCGCTCTCGACCGTGGGCATGCTCCTGCACATCATCCCCGAATCCGCGGTGGGCGCGTTCGCCGGAGAGGAGATCCTCCAGGTCTTGCTCTTCTCGGTCCTGTTCGGACTGGCGCTGGCCCGTTTCGGGGAGAAGGGCAGGAAGCTGATCGATCTCATCGATCAGCTCTCGCACGTCCTCTTCAACGTGATCGGGATCATCATGCGGGTCGCGCCGCTCGGCGCCTTCGGCGCGATGGCGTTCACGATCGGCAAGTACGGGATCGGCACGCTCGCCGAGCTGGCCAAGCTGATGGCCTGCGTTTATCTCACCTGCGTGCTCTTCGTGGCCGTCGTCCTGGGCACGATCGCCCGGCTCGTGGGTTTCCGCCTCTGGCCGTTCTTGAAGTACATCAAGGAAGAGATCCTGATCGTGCTGGGCACCTCGTCCTCCGAGGCCGCGCTGCCCCGGATGATCATCAAGATGGAGAACGTGGGCTGTGCCAAGCCGATCGTCGGGCTGGTGATCCCGACCGGCTACTCGTTCAACCTGGACGGCACGTCGATCTACCTCACCATGGCGGCGATGTTCATCGCGCAGGCCACGAATGTGCCCCTGAACCTCTGGCAGCAGCTCTCGATCCTCGGCGTGCTCTTGCTCACCTCCAAGGGCGCCGCGGCCGTCACCGGCGGCGGGTTTATCACCCTGGCCGCGACGCTCTCCAGCACGGGGACGGTCCCCGTAGCGGGCCTGGCGCTGATCCTGGGGATCGACCGGTTCATGTCGGAGGCCCGGGCGATCACGAACCTGATCGGCAACGGGGTCGCGACCATGGTGGTCGCCCGGTGGGAGGGGGCGCTCGACCTGGAGCGCGCCCGGGCGGTGCTGGCGGCGGGATCGGACGCGCTGGCCGAGGAGCCGGAAGCCGTGGCCGACGCCCTGGCCGACGGCGTGCCCCTGGTGTCCGAGCTCGCCGTTCCGGAGCCACGGCGACCCTCCCATTAGAGCGGTTCTCGCTTGAGTGTGGCGAAGGGGTTGGCTCATGTGCTCGGATTGGTCATAACCTTCACTCCCAGGAGTGCACGTAGGAACTCCTGCGTCATCGTCTTGATCCTACATCCCCACCTGCCGGCGCCGGACCTTGAAGACCGACGAGCACGAGACGGGGAACATGCTCGGCCTGCGGCACTGCACCTCCTATTTCTACAGCGGAAGTGATTCTTTGCGTCCGCAAGTCCCGATATGCAAGGAACTTGCGTCGACGATTGCCGGAGGCTCGGGGCGTGAGACGGAGCCAGCCCACCGAGCGGGGCCTAGTTTCCAAGGAGACACCGAGACGCACGCGCGAACTTCTTCTGCTGGAGAACTACCCGTCCTGGCGGCATGAAGTCGCGCGCGCATGCATTCCTCCTCCCGGGACAAGCAACCCCCGCGAGAAAGGGCAACATGCGTGCTCAGCCAAGGAGATCGCTCATG
>JAFANO010000089.1 GCA_019232645.1 Planctomycetaceae bacterium
GAATTATCCGTTCGGGTCGGCGGGCCGGCGCCTGTCTGGCTGGGTGGCCGGACGCCGGGTCGGGGGCGGGGATCGCGAGCACGGGGGCTGATACGCCTTCCAGAGAGTTGGTGCGCTCGGTTCGGATCTCAAATTCGAGATTTCAGATTTCAATTCCAATCAGCAGACCGAAGCGCACGAAATCCCTGGACTCCGTATAAGACGGGCCTCCGATCGCCAGGGCCGCACGAGGCCGCGCCACCGGCTCGGGCCGGCCCGAAGAATCCCCCGGCGGCCTTGCTCGGGGCCGATTCGTGCTCTAGAATGGGTCAGTTGATGGGCGGCGGGGTTGCCTCCGATCCCTCACACGAGGCCGGCGGTCCAGGTTCTTCCGCGTGGTGGTCCTTGAGTGTTGCGACACCCGGGGGGGCGATGCGGTCGACCCTCCCTCTCCCCTCCTTGATCATCCTGGACTCCGACGTTCCGCGCTCCACGGAGCTGGCTCGGATCATCATCCTCCAGCCGCCGGCGCGTCGACGGGGTTTCTGCCCCTCATCATGGGACGAAAGGACTAGGCATGCCATCGGGTAAGGACATCACGGGCGGCTCCGGCGGTGGGAAGCGCAATGGCGGCAACTCGCCCACCGGCACCGCCGGCGGCGCCAAGAAGAATGCCTATTGCTCCTTCTGCCGCAAGAGCTATCGCGACGTCGGGCCGCTCGTCGAAGGCCCCGGCGATGTCTACATCTGCGGCGAATGCATCGAGCTTTGCCAGTCGATCCTCGACCAGGAGCGGCGGCGCCGCGGGGTCCCCAAGACGCTCTTCACCGACATCCCGACCCCCCGCGAGATCAAGGAACAACTCGACGCCTACGTCATCGATCAGGACCGCGCCAAGAAGGTCCTCTCGGTGGCCGTCCACAACCACTACAAGCGGCTGGTCCACGGCGAGGACCCCGATAGCCAGATCGAGCTCGACAAGTCGAACATCCTCCTGATCGGCCCGACCGGCTGCGGCAAGACGCTCCTGGCGCGGACCCTGGCCCGGATCCTCAACGTGCCCTTCGCCATCGGCGACGCCACCACGCTGACCGAGGCCGGCTACGTCGGCGAGGACGTCGAGAACATCCTGCTGAAGCTGCTGCACGCCGCCGACTTCGACCTCGAGAGCGCGCAGCGCGGCATCATCTACATCGACGAGATCGACAAGATCGGCAAGACGAACCACAACGTCTCGATCACCCGCGACGTCTCGGGCGAGGGGGTCCAGCAGGCGCTGTTGAAGATGCTCGAGGGGACGATCGCCAACGTCCCGCCGCAGGGGGGCCGCAAGCACCCCGAGCAGCAGTACATCCAGATGGACACGACCAACATCCTGTTCATCTGCGGGGGGACGTTCGTCTGCCTCGATAACATCATCGCGCGGCGGATCGGCCGCAAGACGATCGGCTTCGGCAGCCAGTCGGAGGCCGAGCACAACGGCGAGCTCGGCGCCTTGCTCGACCGCGTCACGTCGGACGACATCCTCGAGTTCGGCATGATCCCCGAGTTCGTCGGCCGCCTGCCGGTCATCTGCCCGCTGATGCCGCTCGACGTCGAGGCGCTGGTCCAGATCATGACCGAGCCCCGCAACGCGCTGGTCAAGCAATATCGCCGGTTCTTCGAGATGGAAGGCGCCGACCTCGAGTTCACCCCCGACGCTCTCCTGGAGATCGCCAAGAAGGCCAAGGCCAAGGACACCGGGGCGCGCGGCCTGCGGTCGATCGTCGAGGACATCATGCTCGACATTATGTATGAGCTCCCCGACCGGACGGCGAAGGAGAAGGGCCGGTTCGTGGTCACGCCCGAGATCGTCCGCAAGGAGAAGAACCTCTTCGACGTCCCGCCCCTGCCGCTGACGCCAGGCAAGTCGGCGTCCGAGCGGAAGAAGGAGAGCGCCTGAGCCGGGTCGCTCGGATCCGGGAGGGGGGCCGTCGCAATGAGCACGATCGATCGGCCAGGGAAGCGGGTCGTGCCGCCGCTCGTCGCGGGCGAGCAGCTCGACCGC
>JAFANO010000210.1 GCA_019232645.1 Planctomycetaceae bacterium
CAGGTTCTCCGTCACGGTCTCGGTGGTCATGTGGAGCAAGTCCGTGCGGTCGTAGTAGGTCTCCATCCTTGTCCCCGGCAACTTCCGGCCGTATGCGGGGTCGTTGAGGTCGTTGAACTTCTTTTTGACGTCTTTCAGGGCGGGCAACGTGTCCTCGCCCTTGCGCAGGAGCACGATGCACTGCACCATGTCGTCCGCGTCGTGACCGACGTCCGCGAGGGTGAGGGGAGAGCCCGAGGGCCGTTCCTGGTCGGCGCTCCAATAACCGATCCGCCCCAGGCGCGTCTGGTTGCTGACGACCACGCCCCGCTCGCCGGGCAACTGTCCTGGCAAAAGCCGTCCCCCCTCGACCACGTCCTCGACGCGGATCGGCCGGTTGTTGATCGTGGCGATGACCAGGCTGCGGATTTCCCGGATCCGGCGCAATTCCTCCGCGCGGAGGATGGAGGCGGCGGCGGACGGGCTCTTCAGCCCCAGCACCTTGTTCACCGGGTCCACCCCGCCGCCAAACAGGCCGACACTCCGCACCGTCATGGCCGTTTGGCCCGGGTTGATGTAGTCGCCACCCACCGTGGCGTTGCTGTTCGCCAGCGCCGCCTGGAGCTGGGCCAGCGTGATGCCGTAGCGGCGGAGGCGGTCGGGGTCGGGCTGCACCTCGTAGCGCCGCACCGTGCCGCCGTAGCTGGAGACGTCCACGATCCGAGGCACGGTTCGGAACTCACGCTCGAGCACCCAGTCTTGCATCGCCTTGGTGTCGTTCAGCGTGTAGATCTCGCGGCCGGAAGCGTCCTTGGGGACTCTGATCACATAGCGGAAGATTTCCCCCGTGGGAGACTCGGGCGAAATGGCCGGGGTCACGTTGGGAGGCAACGGCTGGGAAATCGTCGCCATGCGGTTGATCACTTCCTGTCGCGCTGTCTGGTACGTGTACTGGCTGCCATAGTGCCAGTTCATCTTGAGGTCGCTCAGGCCGAACAGCGACTTGCTATTGATTTTTTTCAAGCCGGGCATGCCGGCGAAGGTCACTTCCAGGGGGATGGTGACCTGCCGCTCGACCTCCTCGGCGGACGCGCCGGGGAACAACGCGATCACCTCGACGATGGCCGGCGCCGGGTCGGGGTAGGCTTCGACGTTGACGTTCAGGAAGGATGCGACGCCGACCATTGCGAGGAAGACGGCACCCAGAATGACGGCGAGCGGATTATCGAGCGCCCACGCGATGAGTATGCGCGTAACCATGCGGTCCTTCCGAAACAATCAGGATCAGCCTCTGCCTGTCAACCCTTGTCCGCTTTCGACTTCTTCGCCGGTTGCGACTCGAGGTCCAACACCGATCGCGCTTTCTGCTTTGTGACGAGGTCGGTCGGCTTCGTCCGCGGTCGCGACTCGAGGTCCAACACGACGGCTTTGAGCTCCAGCGCTCCTGACAGGAGGACGCGCTCGCCCGGCCGAAGGGCCTCTTTCGGCAAGAGGCCCTCTTCCGCCTCCCGGGCCGTCAATTGCTCTTCCTTGGGGATCGGCGTGGTCCGCACGAACACCGTGCGTTCGAAACGATGCGTCACCTGGACGCGCCGCATCGTAAAGCGGTGCGTGGCCGCATCGGGCTGTATGAACACCAAGCTCTGCAGGCCGTCGTCCACCAGGGCATCCGTCGGAATCTCGACCACGCCGTCCGGCGGCGGGATGTTCACAGTGGCGGTGATGTATTGCCCCCCCCGAATCCGCTTCCCGGGGTTCTCGACATACCCCTTGATGACCGCCGTGTGCTGATTGGGGTCGATCAGGTAGCCGATCTCGTCGATGGTTCCGGGAAGTCCCGTGGCAGATGCCGCGCCAACCGTTCGCACGGTCCACCGCCGTTCGCTGCCGTGGAGGGCCTCCAAGGTCGGCAGTTCATCCTCGGGGCAGTTGGCGATGACCAGGAGCCGGTTCACGTCGGCGATTTGAAACAGGTTGACCGTGTTGTCCACCACCATCTCGTCCACGTGGACGTTGCGTTCGACGATGACGCCATCGAACGGCGCGCGCAATGTCACCCTGCCCCAGGGGTTCTCATCCTCCTTGCCAGGATCAACCTTGCCGCCCGTTGCTTGCTTCTCCCGATTCACCCACCGGCCCTCCGGGGTCTTGAACCACGCGTTCTTGTCGGCACTGATCTTCTTGGCCTCGGCATGAAGGGCGTCGATCTCGTCCTGAGGGATGTCCCACAGCTTGAGGTTGTTGAGGGCCCGGTTGATGGCGTTGCGGTCCCCTTGCACGGCGCGCACCTGCGTGAGGTAGTACACCTCGGGGATCGAGTAGCGGTTCTCCTCGACGCGGTCCATGATCTTCTGGTCCAGCTCCAGTTGGACCAGGGCATCCAAGAGATCGTTCTTCTTGGATCCCACGTCCACACTGTAGAAGATCCCCAGGAGATCGCCCTTCGCGACGCTGTCACCCTGCCTCAGCTCGCGGAATTCCGTTTGTCCGGTCTTGCGGGAGAAATCCCAGACTTGGGCCAACTCGACCACTCTGGCCGGAGCGAATCGAGTGCGGATGCGCGCGAGGCGAGTGGGATCGAGCGCCGTGGAACCGGGAAGCACGAGCGGCCGCATCATCATAGGCGCTTGGGCGACCGCAACCGAGTCCTGCTCGCCCTTGCGGATTCCCAAGGCGGCGCAGACTTCCTCAGGGACCTCCATCGTGTGAGCTTGGCCCGAAACCAGCGCAACGCTGGGTGGGGCGGAAGATGCTGAGGTCTCTTTGTCTTCCTTCCCGGACGCGAGCAAATGCAGGGGGACGCCAGACAGGTAGCTGTAAAACCCCGCCGCCGGCGGGACCAGGACCACAGTCAAGAGCAACGCGACGACTGCTCTCTGGCCAAAACCCATTCGTCGGCGCGGCGCCGCCCCGGCCGCCGACGGCGGTGCCGAGGAGGGCGCACTCGGGATGGGCTGGCCTTCGCCTCGGTCATTGAATAACTCTTCGTATTCTTGGTTGGCATCCATTTTGCATACTCCGGACGAGCTGGGCTTCGCCGTGGTCATTGTGCGCGCACTTCACTTCGGCGCACTTCGTTCTCGTCGGCATGAGCATTCACTGCACAAGCGCCTTCTCGGTCCAGATTGTGGATACCGCGGCGCGGTGGGCAATAGAGCCACCTACCAGGGCGCCGTCTTCACGACGCAACAATCGGAGCTGAGCGGAGGTTAACCGCGGCCCGTCATTACGTGTGTTCGATATGTTCCCGTGACGGACACCGTAGGATCGGCGCGATCAGAGGTTGGATGGGATGCCGGAGTGGAATGAGGCGAGGACGTCTAACAGCGGAAGCGAGAGAGGATCAGGTACAGAGAACCAGAGGTTGCGGTCTGAGACCATGCGGGGGCTGACGAAACAACGAGGGAGCTCGCCGCACCACCACAGCTCGCCGCACCACGACTGAGCATCCCCCGAAAGACCGAGACGGATGTCGGCTCGTCGTCGGGGTCCTCAATGAACTTGGACTCGGGTGCAGAGAGAAAACGCTCGATCTCTGACAGGCCCTGATGATCCCCATTAGGATAGGTGCACGAATCAGGGACGAGCAGTCCATCGACCAACCGCCCATCGCTTGCGAAGTCGGCGACGGGCAACAGATGGTCTTGGGGCCAGCCAATCAAGGTGGCCAAGGCCAAGATCAGGAAGTGGAGCGTCGTATGGAGGGAAAGCACATTGGGCTCTCGGTATGGAGTATCCCTAACAACCCACTCTACAGTATGGGATATCAAGAGTCTAAAGGCAAGCGGAATGCAAGGGTTTTCTCCTGGAATTCGCTGACCGTCGGGGATTTTGGGGTCTATAACAGATGTCCCGAGATGCAAGAGGGCTCTCGGTCGTCGTAAGTTCTTGGCAAAATGGTCTTTAGGATTCAGAGAGGACTGTCTTTCTCGCTCGCCGAGTGTCGCCATCAAATCCCTGCTCAGCCCCCCTAAACGCCAAAAAAAACCCTTGCTCTTCAGGCCAGCTTGATCTGGCCCCCAAAAACCGTAACGGTCAGCAAATTTCTCCTTCGGCGCGGCCGTCGTCCCATCCATGAGCCTGCTCCTTCCTGGCAGATTCGTTTCTCCAAACCACCTCGCCCATCACACGTTACCGAAGCATGAGGATTTGTACTATTGACGATTTTCTCCCTCCACCGGCACGCGCAAAAGCTGACGTGCACCCAGGGGGCGCGGCAACGGCATTCGGAATTGCACGGCAAGAGCTCTCCGGCTAGTCTAGCCGCGTCGCACGCCCTTCTTCATAACCGCCGACCGCAAAGGCGACCGGCGTCTTGAAGGCACCTTCGTGTACGAGCCGGCTTACGCACCGTATCCTCAGAGCGGCCGACCGCAGCCACGGGCACTGGAGCCAGGCGTGCCGTGCACGGGGAGAGCCGATGGATCGGACGCACGCCAAAGGTCGAGGTTCGGCCTTCTCTTTGATTGTTGCCTGGCTGGGCTGCGCTGTTGGTGCGCCCCTGACGGCCGGCTGCGCCGGTCTCGGTCAGCTCTCAGGCCCCTCGGGCCGAGATTCGCCGCCGGCCTGCGCGTGCCAGTCAAGCCCAGACCCGCAGTCGAAGCCGGAGAATGGCGGTTCCAATCCACCGGAGCGTCCTTCGCCGTACACATTTCGCCAGGCGCTGCGGGCTTATCTGGATTGTCTCCATTCACCGCTCTCTCAGCGCGGGCCCGCCATGATCGTCGTCGAGGGATGGGGCGAGACCGGTGTGAGCCGCTATCCTCCCGCCGAGGGCGAGCGCTACTCTCAGCGCGGGCCCGCCATGAGCGCCGGCGAGGGACGGGGCGAGACCGGCGTGAGCCGCTATCCTCCCGCCGAGGGCGAGCGCAACGTTCCGTCTGGGGAACCAGGACCACCCGCGGGCGCGGAGCCAACCGGAATGAATGACGCTGCCAGCCCGCCGGGGTCAACGACTACGAATGGCGTGCAAGCGGGAGCGGACGCCCCCGAGGGAAAAATCGGGGCCGCCTGGTATCGCGCGAGCGCGCATGCCCAGGCGACCGTGGCGTCCCAGGCACACAATGTCTTGCCGTCGCCCTACATCGGCCGAAATAGCCTGCTGCCGCGCGAGCCTCCTGCCACCTCGATGACCGGCACGCTGTTCTTGGCAGCCCGGCTCCGGGAATCGGAAAGAAATGACGGCCAGACGATCTTCAGGAAGTGGCCGGAAGTCTTTCCACAAAGACTCAGCCCGGAGGCCGAAAAAACAGCCGAAAACCAGGCCATTCCGCCGGTGAATGTGAGAAGCCTTCTGGCCACCTACTTCAGTCCCGAAATTGCGGGTGGCACCGGCCTTAGCAGAACCAGCGGCAGCGTCGGCTTGCCCGATGGCGAGATCACGAGCGCCGGCATCGCCGAGCCCGCTCCGTATCTCGCGCGACTGTTTCCGTGTCAGACCTTCGGCCATGGCGACGAGCGGGGGACCGTCGGCGAGGGACAAGGCGACACCGGTGTGAGCCGCTATCCTCCCGCCGAGGGCGAGCGCACCCCTGAGCGCGGGCCTGCCATGAACATCGGCGAGCGACAGGCCGACATCGGTGTCAGCCGCTATCCTCCCGCCGAGGGTGAGCGCAACGTCCCGTCTGGGGTACGACAGCCACCCGCGGGCGTTGCCTGGTATAGCGCGCATGAGCAGGCGACCGTGGTGACCCAGGTGCACAATGTCTTCCCGTCGCCCTACATCGGCAAGAACAGCCTGCTGCCGCGCGAGCCTCCTGCCACCTCGATGACCGGCACGCTGTTCTTTGCAGCCCGGCTCTGGGGACCAGAAAGAAGCGACGGACAGTTGATCTTCAATCCCGAAATCGCGGGTGGCACCGGCTTCAGCAGAACGAGCGGCATCGCCGGTTTTCCCAACTTCGAGATCACGCGCGTCGGCGTCGCCAAGCCCACGCCGTATCTCGCGCGACTGTATCTGCGTCAGACCTTCGGCTTTGGCGGCGAGCGGGAGCGGGCGGCTGACGACATCAACCAGGTCGCCGGCGAGCGCGACGTGCACCGGCTGGACGTCATCGTCGGCAAACTCGCGGCCCCCGACGTCGCGGACGACAACCGCTATGCCAAGGATCCGCGCACGGAGTTCCTCAACTGGGCCTTGGCGGTCAACGGCGCCTGGGACTACCCCGCCAATGTGCGCGGATATACCTACGGCGTGGCCCTCGACTACAACCACAGCAAGAACTGGTCCTTGGATTACGCCGTGTTCGCGGAGCCGGCCTTCGCGAACGGCGGTCCCTTGGATTGGCACCTCCTGAAAGCGCAGGGTCAGGTCGCCGAGCTGGAAGAACGCTACGAACTCAGCGGACGCCCCGGGGCGACCCGTCTGATGACCTTTTTGAATCACGCGCATATGGGCAATTACAACGAGGCGCTGGCCGAGATGCCCGTCGACCCCGACGTCACGAAGACGCGCTCCTATCGCTACAAGTACGGCTTTTGCGTTAGCATCGACCAGGCGTTGACCGACGACCTTGGCTTCTTTAGCCGGCTGGGTTGGAATGACGGTCACACCGAGTCGTGGGCCTTTACCGCGATCGACCGGACGGCGAGCGCCGGCTTGGTGCTGGGCGGTCGCCGCTGGTGTCGTCCTTACGACCGGGTTGGCTTGGCGGGGGTCCTCAATGGTCTGTCCGGCCCGCATCGCGCCTACCTGGCCGCCGGGGGCCTGGACTTCATCATCGGCGACGGCCGGCTGAGATACGGTCCCGAGGAGATTCTGGAGATCTACTACGCCTTGCAGGTGCGGGCCGGGATTGCGGTAACGTTCGACTTCCAGGAAGTGGGCAATCCGGCCTACAACCGCGACCGCGGTCCCGTGTCGATCGGCTCAATACGCGTGCATTTTGAGCATTGAACATTCGACACACGTCCCGGGAACAGGAATCGGCACGCGGGGGCAGGGGACATAGGACTTGTCATTCGGCCCTTCTTGGAGGCGTCAGCGTGTCATGGCCTCCTGGTTGCCTCGGCTCTGATCAAACCCAAGGGTCAGGAGGCTGTGACTTGCGCCGATTTGAACGGTGTCGGGGTCAAGCCCCTGCGGTCTCGGTGGCCTCGGCGGCGTGCTCCTTGTGCGAATTCTGACCGACCGGCGCCAGGCGCCTGGAGAACTGTTCGCGGACCCAGCCCAGCCACTCGTCGGTCGGGAGGCCGTAGGGGCGGAACTTCTCCATCCGGCCTTCCTCCTCGCTGAAGTAGAGCGCCCGGTTCTCCCCGAGTCTCCCGGCGGCGGGGTTATCGATCAGGGTGCTCGAATCGTTGGCGCTCATCTGGAACAGGACGCGGATCTCGAACTCGCGCAGGGTCTGGCGGTCGAAGGTCCGGTTCAGGTTGTTCAGGCTGTCGCACCAGACGATCGCGTGCACGCCCACGGGGGGGCCGTCGCGGAGGATGGTGGTGAAGTGCTTCGACGGCGGGGCCTCCTTCTCCTCGCCGTAGCGCGAGAACCCGAAGTCGTCCTCCGACTTGCGCAGGTCGCGGAACCGCTGGAGGTCGTAGAGGAACAGGTAGATGGGGCCCGACTCGCCGGTTTCGCCCTTCTGGCGACGCTCGACCTCGGCGGCCAGCTCGGTCATGACGCCGGCCAGCTCGCGCCAGGTGACGTCCGTGACGGGGTGGGGGACGACGTCGGCGAGCTGTCCGAGCCGGCCGGCGTTCGGCGCATCGACCTGGCTGCCGTCGAAGAGGTAGAAGCGGACGCCGCCGGCCTGGGTGGCGGGGTCGGTCGGCGCGTGCTGCGCGGCGATGCTGACCAGCGCCGTGGTCATCATCCCCAGGGCCGCGACGTCCTTCTGGCCGATGATCAGGAGGTTGCCGCCGCTCTGGGGGCGGAAGGTCGCCGCCGTCGGGTCCTTGATGGCGATCGGGTCGCCCAGCCAGGCGATGTCGGCCTTGGGCTCCTCGGGCCACCGGGCCGCGAGCAGCAGCCCGGTGAGAAGGTGGTTCTTGGCCACGATCGCCGGCTGGTTCCCCTCGAAGACGATCGGCGAGACGGGGGGACGGTGCCGGGCGCGAGCAAGCTCCTGGAGCTGTCCCAGGTAGTCCTCGCGTTTCTCGTCGGACAACCAGACGACCTGGAAGAAGTTGTTGCCCTCGACGAGGCCGTTCTGGTCGTTGTAGATCGCCTCGCCGGGACGGGTCAGCAGCCGGGCGGCCGAGTTGTCCTCGCTCAGGATCAGGTGCGCGTCGGACTCGCTGCACTGCAGGGCGATCCGGACGGCCATCTGGCCGAGCGTGCTCCGCGCCAGCGAGTAGGCACCACCCAGCGACTGCGAGCCGAGGTGGACGTGGATGCCGAAGGCGCGGCCTTGCCGGACCATCCGGTCGAGCAGCAGCGCGACGTCCTGGGCGATCTTGTCATCCTCGACGAAGAACTCCTGGAACTCGTCGACGATGAGCAGGATGCGGGGCAGCGGCGGGACGCCCTCGAGCTGGCGATAGCCGTTAAGGTCCTGCACGCCCAGGTCGCGGAACCGCTCGCCGCGCAGCTTCAGCTCGACATCGAGGCGTTGCAGGACGCTCAGGCCGAACTCGCGCTCGCTCTCGACGGCGATCACCTTCGCGTGGGGCAGCTCCAGCGCCGCGTAGACCTTGAACTCGACGCCCTTCTTGAAGTCGATCAGGTAGAGCTCGACCTCGTCGGGGCTGTACCGCAGGGCCGCGTTGACGATCAGCGCGTGGAGCAGCGTCGACTTGCCCGAGCCCGTCTTGCCCGCGATCAGGACGTGCTGCGAGGTCCCCTTGCCCAGCTTGAGGTATTGCAGCTTGGTGGCGCCGGCGCGCCCGAGCGGGACGGAGATCCCCGAGCTGCTGTCGGCGGTCCAGTATTCCTCGGGGGCGGGCGCGGTGTACTCGAAGGGGACCTCGACGCGGTGGGCGTCCTTGGCCTTCTGCCCGACGTCGTGCATCAGCCTGGTGAAGACGTCGGGCTCGGGGGGGACGTCGAGCTTCAGGGGATACTTGCCGAACTCGGGGCTCCGCCACTGGAACCGGCCTTCTTTCCAGGTCAGGTTCAGGCAGTACGGCTCCAGGTCCTTGAGCTGGACGCCCGCGGGGAGCTGCTGCTTCATGTCCACCGAGATCAGCGTGTAGACGCCGCACCGGGTGCCGCTGCTGGCGATGCTCGCCAGCCGTCGGGCCGCCGACTCGCTGAAGTTGACCGGGAAGTTCGCGACCACCAGGACGCGGAACGGCTCGGCGACCTCGCCGGCGTGGATGTTATACTCCTCGATCGTGGAGAACTCGTTGCGCAAATATTTCTGGATCACGTTCTCCATGTGCGCCGAGAGGTCGGACAGGCGTTGCTCGATGTGCGGGGTCTCGGTCCAGATCCGGCTGGTGATGAGCAGCTCGCTGTAATCGCCCAGGTGCATGAAGGCGGCGAAGTTCTCGCCCAGGCCGACCGGGTCGATAATGGTGAAGCGGACCTTGCCGGGCGGGATCGAGGTCGCGTAGCGGAGCATCAGCGACTGGAGGAGCCGGGCGGCCTCGGCCTTGCTCGCGTCGGACGCCTTGATCAGCACCGACCCGTGGGTGGGGAACGGGGTCAGCGCCGGCAGGGTGAATGGGGGCGGGGCGAACGGCCTCAATCGTTCGTCGTGGGGGACCCCGTACGGGATCCGGGCCAGGTCCACCTCGAACTCGCCGAAGCGCAAGTCGGGAGGGATGGCGGTGGGATACGACCACTCCTCCGGGCTCACGCGGTGCCAGTCGAGGAACCAGTGCGAAGATTGCTCCCGGACCTCGCCGACGGTTGCCTGGACCCGGGCCAGCCCCCGCTTCCAGCGGTCGGCCATCGCGTTCCAGGCGTCCTCGTGTTGCCGCTGGGTGGCTTCCTTCCGCTGCCGGAAGGTCTCATGGAGATGCTTCGTCTCCTGCTCGGACCGCTCCTTGAGCTCGGCCAGGCGGCGGGTGAATTTCTCGTCGATCTGCTCCAAGGCGTCCTCGCGGCGCCGCTGGATGTCCTCGATCCGGGCGGGGTGTGTTTCCTCGGCCTCCTTGGCCTCGCGCTCGCGGCGCTGCTCGATCTCGGCCAGGGTCCGGGCGAGCCTGTCGTCGGCATTCTTCAGCTCGCGCTCGCGGCGCTGCTCGATCTCGGCCTTCTCGCGTTCAAAGGTCGCTTTCGCCCACTGCTGGTATTGCTGGAAGAGCGCCTCGGCCCGTGCGAGGCTCTGGCGGAACGGCGGATAGAGCCGCGCCATACGGCGGCGGGCGATCGAGGTCAACCAGACCCGGATCCCGACCGCCAGCGCGATGGCGAGGACCACGCCGGCCCCGATCCCGACCGGCCAGCCGACCCTCGGGCCGAGCGGGACCCCCACCCCGGCCGCGATCAGCAGGAACGGCCAGACGAATCGCGACCACTCGAGGAACTTCGGCAGGCCGAGCTTGTCCAGGGCGCCGAGCTGATCTCCCGCGGCCTTGAGGGTCTCCTGGAGCGCCGGCATGGGGTCGTCGTCGCCCGGGGGGATGCCCTCGACGGTCACCTCGTCGGCGTCGGGCGGCGCATACTTGCGGCAGAGCACGACGGTGGTTACGGATCCGTCGCGGATGACCTGGATCGCCTCGGCCGCGGAGGCGGCCTCCCCCTCGCGCTGCTTGTTCCGCTTGATCACCCCGTCCTTGCCCGCCTCGTGAATCGCGGCGGCGTTCCACCGCGCGTCTTCGTGCGCTTTCTTGGCGGCCCGCCTGCCGGAGACGGATCTGGCGGCGGTCTTCTGGCGGACCTCGTCGTATTCGTTCTGGGCGGCCTGACGTTCCGCGTCGAACTGCTTGACGAGCCCGGCGCGGGTGGCCTGATACTTGGCCTGGATCGCGTCGGTCTCCGACTTCGCGGTCGTCGTCAACCGCTGGAGGGCGTCTTGAAACGCTTTCTCCTCGGCCTGGCGGCGGGCCCGGTACGTCTGCTCCACCTCCGACTCCGCGCGGGCCCGATCGGCCGAGAGTTTTTCGAGGTCCTGGAGGGCCGCGGCTTCTTGATGGGTCAGGGACGATTCAGACATGGGTTCGAGTCCGTGGTTCGAGCGCCCGCGATTGAATAGAGGATCCGGCCCGTCGCGGGCCTCGACACGCGTGAGGGGCGATTCACGAACAGTCCTGTTTCAGCCTGCTGAGGACCTCGCTGAGCTTCTCCATCCCGCGTATGGCATTCGAGGTCTGATGCTCCAGCGGGAGGAGGTGATTCTTCTCGAAATCGCGGGCGACCTGGTCGCTCCATCGCGACTTCGTCTCATCCCACCGCTCGCGCAGCACCTTCAGGCAGTGATTCAGTCGGCCCGCACCTGCGATCATGGATCTCGCTCCGCGCGAAAATACCCTCGTGGTGGTGATCCAGCCTGTCTCGAGAATTCGACGCGGGCCAACCGGTCCTCGCCGGGGCTGGAACCGTCTCGACCGGCGCTCCAGGCTACATTCATGCATGTATATTTGAAAATGAGGTCGGGCCTGACTCTCGAGCGGGTCGCAGCTGATCACGCCCCGACGGAGTGCTCGAGGCCCGCCCTGCCGAAAGAAGGCGGGCCTTCGTGCGATCCTCAATCGGGCTCGACGCCCGCCTCGGCCCCGGCGAGTTCCTCCGAGGGAGTCGCTTCCTTCGTCGAAGAATCCTCCGAGGCGGCCGTCGCCGTCTCCCCGGCTTCCGACACGGCCGAGGCCGGCGCCCCG
>JAFANO010000247.1 GCA_019232645.1 Planctomycetaceae bacterium
TCCTCGCGTCCTGAAGGGGACGCGTCCCTGGCGTTTTCGCCAGGATTTGGCCGCACGGCCTGCACCGCGAGTTCCGCGGGAAGGGACTGTGGAGAGATCGGCGCTGGCTCGGACCGTCAGGTCCGAACGAAACTGACCTCTGTGAAGCAGGGACCTGCGAGTGGAAGAAAACGCCACGGACAGGAGAACGGTGTCGTCGATATCCCGGTACTTCTCCTGCATCCCCAGAGCGGAAGGACGCACCCCCGATGCCTCGATGAATTGAAGGTCACGACTCCGAGGCCGAAGGTGACCTTGATTGTCCCGGCCATCTTCAGTTCCATGATCGTCGCCGGCCGCGAGAACAGCCCGAGCGCCGCTTCCTCCCTCGGTGACCAGGAAACGTCGCCCGCCCTCGGCGGGGCGCGGCGGGACCAGGCCTAGGCAGCCGGCCGACGTCGAGGGTACGGAAACCCCTGAGGAGATCTGACGTGGACCTCATCGAAGCCAAGGGATTGATCCAGAGCCGGCACCCGTGGGAGCTGGCGCGTGCCGCGTTCTTCAACCGCCTGATCCGCGGCGTGGTGCGCCGGGGCGGACCGGTCCGCGTGCTCGACATCGGCTGTGGCGACGGCTGGTTCAGCCGCCAGCTCCTCCGCCGCCTCCCGGAGTCGAGCGAGCTGGTCGGCTGGGATCTCGCGCTCACCGACGACCTCCTGGAGGCCTTCTCGGCCGACCTGCCCGAGGGGATGACGCTGACCCACGCCGAGCCGGGCGGGACCTTCGACCTGATCCTCTGCATGGACGTGCTCGAACACGTGCCCGACGATCTGGCCCTGCTGACCGACCTGAAGGAGCGGTTCCTGCGCCCGGGCGGGCACCTCGTGGCGAGCGTCCCGGCGTGGATGACGCTGTTCGGCGCGCACGACCTGGCCCTGAGGCACTACCGCCGGTATACCCCGCGTCGGGGTCATCAGCTCATGAGGGCGGCCGGCCTGGAGGTGCTGAGCAAGGGGGGGCTGTTCCACGGCCTGGCGGCGGTCCGCGGGCTCCAGGTCGCGCGGTCGGGCCGGGCGGAGCCGCTGGAGGACCCCGGGGGGTACACGGCCGCCGACGAGGCGGTCGGGCTCGGGGCCTGGGACGCGCCCGCCCCGATCACGGGCCTGATCTCCGCGATCCTGCGGGCGGAAGGGCTGCTCTCGCTGGCGGCCTCCGCGGCGCGGGTCGAGATCCCGGGCCTCAGTTGGTGGGCCCTCTGCCGCAAGCCATGAGGTCCCCGGCACGGGGACCGTCGCGATCACATCGGGAGGACGACGACCCCGACGAGGACGGTCCCGAGTCCCACCGCGACATCGTCGGCCGGATCGGTCTCATCGCTGAAGGCCGTCCGGAGGGGCCTCGCGGACGGTCGCCGCTCGGGAGGGCAGGTCGTTGACGCGGATCGGTCGATCGTGCCTCGACCTGGCCACGCCGATCGGATTTGGTAGCGTGTGGGCGCGATCGACCCGCACGCGCCGGGAGCGGCGGTGCTCGTCGATCAGGCCGAAGTAGCGGTCGAGGTGCGAGGCCTCGGACCAGGCCCCCAGGCGCGCGCGATGGCCATTCTCGCCCAGGGTCCGGCGCAGGGCGTCGTCGGAGGCGATCCGCCGCAGGGACTCGACGAGTCGTTCGGGGGTGTCGAAGACGAGGCCGCCGCGGCTCTCGGCGACCAGCTCGGGCAGGGCGCCGAGGTCCCGGACCACGACCGGGCAGCGCTCGGCGAAGGCCTCGAGGACGACGTAGCCGAACGTCTCGTAGACCAGCGACGGGACGACCACGGCGCGGGCGCCCCGGAACAGCGCGGCGACCCGCGCGGCGTCGAGGCGGCCTTCGAAATGGACGTTGTCCAGCCCCTGGGCCCGTTCGCGCAGCGCCGGCTCGTACTGGCCCGAGCCGGCGATCCGGAGGTCAAGCCCGGGCACGTGCCGCATGGCGTCGATCGCGTCCTGGAATCCCTTGATCTTCTCGAGCCGGCCGGCGGCGGCCACGTAGGGGCGGTGGGCTTCCGGGGTGGGGGCTTCGGGCAGGCCGGTGTAATCGTGCGGCAGGAAGTACGGCAGGTGCGTCATCCGCGCGCGGACCCCGCGGCGGGCGTGCTCGTGCATCGTCGAGCGGCTGGGGCAGATCAGCGCGTCGAGGTGGCGGAGCGACCGCTCCATCAGCCGGGTCCTCCGCCAGAATTGCGGCGGACGACCCGCCCGGACGCAGCAGCGGACGCATTCCGGACGCTCGCAGACGTCTTCGTCGAACTTCCAGAGGACGTGCAGCGGGCAGACGAGCCAGTGCTCGTGCGTCGTCATGAGCTTGATCGCCCCGGGCGAGGGCAGGCCAAGCAGGCCGGGTCCGCCGATCAGCGAGAGGTTGTGGTAGTGAATCACGTCGGGCCGGATGGCGCGGAGGAGCCGGCGGATCGCGCCGGCTTTCAGCAGCGGGTGGCCCGCCTGATGCGTCGCCAGCGGCGAGAGCGGTCCGAGGGGGCTCGCCAGCGGGTGGATCACGACGCCGGGCGGCGGCTCATACGGCCGGGGGGTCTCGCGACCCCGCGAGACCTCGAAGGCGTCACGGCAGTGGATCACGTGCACCTCGTGACCGTGCCGCGCCAGGGCCCGCGACAGCCGGTCGACGAACGCGGCGTCGCCGCCGAAGCTGTGCGTCCCGAAGAACGTCGTGAGCATGCAGAATTTCATGCCGTTCGGGCTCGTTGTTGGGGGCGGTTTGTGCGTAAGGGTTCCCGCGGCCTCGGCGGGGAGCTCTTCGGTTCGAGCTCGTCGAAGCAGGCGAGCAGGGCGCGGGCCGACTCGGCCCAGGTGAACCCCGCGGCGCGGCGCAGCGCACGTCGGGCGAGGCGATCGCGCTCGGCCGGGTCGTCGAGCAGGCGGCCGAGCGTCGCGGCGATCGCCGACACGTCGGTCGGGTCGAAGAAGGCGCCCGCGTCGCCGACCACCTCGGGGAGCGAGCCCGCGGTGCTGCTCAGCACCGGCGTGCCGCAGGCCATCGCCTCGACCGGCGGCAGGCCGAAGCCCTCCATCAGCGACGGCTGCGCCAGGGCATAGGCGCGGTTGTAGAGGAACACCAGGTCGTCGTCGGGCACGAACCCCGCGAAGTTGACCCGTGCGCCCAGGCCGGTCCGCGCCACCGCCGCGCGGAGCTCGGGGACGTGCGTGTGGAAGACGTCGCCGAGGTCGCCGACCAGGACCAGCCCCACGTCGCCCGGCGCGCCCCGCGCGAACGCCTTGATCAGCCGGGGCAGGTTCTTATGCGGGCTCAGCCCCCCCACTGCGAGGATGTAGCGCACGCCCGGCGCGATCCCGTAACGCGCCAGCGCCGCGTCCGACTGGGGGCCGGGGGGCCTCGGCCGGAACACGGCGTCGGCGCCCTCGGTCACGACCCGAACCTTCTCCTCGGGCAGCCGGAACCACGCCAGCAGGTCGCGGCGGGCCGACTCCGAGACGGTCAGGATCCGGTCGGCCCACCGCGCCGCGGCGTGCTCCTTGATCGCCCACGCGACCCGGCCCTGCCAGGTCGGGAAGACCAGCTCGGGATGTGCCAGCGCCAACGTGTCATGCATCGTGACCACCACCCGCCGGACGTTCCAGACGGGGAAGAAGCTATAGGTCGCCGGGAAGTAGATCAGGTCGAGCCCCGTGCGCGCCACGGCGCGTCCCATCGCGAGCATGTCGCCGATCCGACGCCGGCCCGAGGCCGACGCCGCGCGGCTCGGCGCCTCGCCCAGCTCGACCTCGACCCGCTCGAACCGCCCGGGGACGTGGACCTCCGGGCTCGACGGCCGGTCCACGAACACGACGAATTCGTGCCGGCTCGGCGCCTCGGCCAGCGCCACGAGCATCTGCCGCGCGAACCGGCCGAACCCGCGCCGGTTCGCCAGGCAACTGCCGTCGATCCCGATCCTCATGCCTGGAGCCCCTGACTTTGCAAAAATAACGAATTGAAAATTTCAAATTTGAAATTTCAAATAGGAAATCCGGAATTCGTCGGGGTGTTTTCATCCCTGCAC
>JAFANO010000229.1 GCA_019232645.1 Planctomycetaceae bacterium
GGGGTCGCCCGGCCCGGCGCCGATGAAGTAGACGGTCCCCCGCGCGGTCCCCGTCGTCATAGGAGGATCTTCCCCGGTCAAATCAGGGCCAACCCGGTCAGCGGCCAGGTCGCCGGCAGCAGAACCGTCGCGCGGTGCATCCAGCGACGATCTGGCCGACTTGCCGGCGGGTGCTGCCGCCCCAAGACCCGGAGCCCCGGCGCCGCCGCGATCCGGAACACCCCGAGCGACGCGCCGTCGAGCAGCCGCGTCTGTTTCAACCGGATCGGGACGACCAGGATGGTCAGGCCGATCGAGGAGAAACCGATGATCCGCGACGGCGATCTCCCGCTCATGTCGAAACCCGAGACCTCCCACAACAATCCGGCGAGCCTCGTCATCCCGCCTCATCTTAACATTCGCGACCCCCTCGGGAAATCGCTTCCCGCGCGAGGCCGGGGATCTTGACCATCCGGGGCACCTCGGGATCCGGCCTTCCTCGGCTTCCTCACAATGGATTCCGAAATTGTCGGATCGGATGGCCTTCCTCTATAATGACACCGTGGTTGCAAAGCGATGCGCGGCTTGCTTGACGACGAGGTGGGGGAGATCCTTCATCCTCAAACGATCCTCCCTACTCCCCCACATTTGTGAGAAGACGGCGGGCCTGGCCGCTGCACGGTGGCGGAAAGAGGCGGTTGGACTCATGCCGATACCGAAAGTCGTGATCTTGGGCCGGCCCAACGTCGGCAAGTCTTCGTTGTTGAACTGGCTCGCCGGTCGGAGGATCGCGATCGTCGACGACACCGCCGGCGTCACCCGCGACCGGGTCGGGGCCCTGGTCCAGATCGGCGAGGACGACGATCCCCGGTTCTTCGAGCTGATCGACACCGGCGGGGTCGGCATGGTCGATCGCGACGACCTGTCCGATCTGGTCGACAAGCAGATCGTGAACGCGCTGGCGGAGGCCGACCT
This sequence comes from Planctomycetaceae bacterium, assembly GCA_019232645.1. Taxonomy (GTDB): domain Bacteria; phylum Planctomycetota; class Planctomycetia; order Isosphaerales; family Isosphaeraceae; genus JAFANO01. The sequence goes on from JAFANO010000229.1 coordinate 955, forward strand.
CGTCCTCTTCGTCGTCGACATCCGCGAGGAGTTGATGCCGCTCGACCTCGAGGCCGCGCGGCGGCTGCGCTACGTCCACACGCCCGTCATCCTCGTGATGAACAAGGCCGACACCCCCGAGTTCGACCACCGCGGCGGCGAGTTCTACAAGCTCGGCCGCGGCAAGCCGATCGCCATCTCCACCCACCAGAACCGCAACAAGAAGGCGCTGCTGAAGCTGATCGAGGAGATGCTCCCCGAGGGAGACGATGCCAAGCCGGCGGACGCGGTGATGAAGATCGCCGCGGTCGGCCGGCCGAACACGGGCAAGTCGACCTTCATCAACACGCTGACGCGGGTCGAGCGGATGATCGTCTCGGAGCAGCCGGGGACGACCCGCGACGCGGTCGACGTCCACTTCGAGCTCGACGGCCTGCCCTTCCTGGCCATCGACACCGCCGGCGTCCGGCGCAAGGCCAAGATCCGCGACAGCCTCGACTTCTACTCGATCCACCGCGCCGAGCGCTCGATCCGCCGCGCCGACGTGGTCCTGCTCTTCCTCGACCCGACGCAGGGGATCTCGCGGCTCGACAAGCAACTGGCCGACTACATCGGCAAGCAGTACAAGCCGTGCGTCTTCACGGTCAACAAGTGGGACGTCATGGCGCAGAATGCCGGCGGCGGCGCCGCCGCGAGCGAAGCGATGAGGAAGTACGCCCACCTCGTCCAGCACGCCTTCCGATCGATGTCCTACGCGCCCCTGGCCTTCATCACCGCGACCACGGGCAAGAACGTCAAGGCCCTGTTGAACCTGGCGCGATCCATGCACAAGCAGGCGCGGGAACGCATCGGCACCGGGACGCTCAACCGCGTGCTCCGCGAGGCCGTCGACGCGCACCCGCCCGCCATGCACGGCACCCGCACCCCGCGCATCTACTATGCGACCCAGGTCAGTACCGCACCGCCGACCATCGTGCTGTTCGTCAACCACACGTCGCTCTTCGAACCGACCTATCAACGTTACCTGCTGAACGTCTTCCACGAAAAGCTGCCGTTCCACGACATCCCGATCAAGCTCTACCTCCGCGCCCGGACGCAATCCGAGACCTCCGGGACCGCTCAGCCCCCCGACCTGACGGCCGATCAAGGTTCTCGGGTCGATCCAGGCGCGCGAGTCGATCGCCCCCAGGAAACCGCCGTCTCCGGCCCTACGCCTGATGACAGCGGCGATCGCCTGATCGACCACGAGCTTAATGAACTGCTCTCCGAGCTGGACAACTGACCGGCGGGGATTCACCGCGAAGGCACGAGGGGTGTAGACCGGTGGGAACGATTGTGGCCAGTCGTCCCGGGGGGATCTCCCCCTCGGCTGCGTCCTCCCGCCGCGAGACTGCTGTGTCGAGTGACCCTGAGGAGAGAGACCCAGGGGGTCATGAACAGCCCCGCGTACAGGTGGGCCCGGCACGCGGGCCGCATCACTCGGGTAACGGACCTGAGTGCGGGCCTTCAAGCGATGCCACGATTACATCCATGGCAACCAGTCGATGAGCCCGGACAAGGCGTTCTGGCAAATACTCTACCTGATCTTCTGCAAGATTTACGACGAGGACCAATCGAAGCGGAAGTTCTTCGTCGGGGCGACCGAGGCCAACACGCCCGAGGGTCGTGGTCAGGTCGAGCAACGGATTCATGCCTTATTCGAAAAGG
>JAFANO010000409.1 GCA_019232645.1 Planctomycetaceae bacterium
GGCGGCGGGTTCTACGAGCCGATCATGACCATGATCCCGCACCGCGATCGGATCGGGCAGATCCGAAATTATTCGCGGTACCTGGGGGAGATCTTCGGCGCGACGATCCGGGGCATGTGGGTTCCCGAGCGGGTCTGGGAGCAGCAACTCGTCTCCTCGCTGGCCGAGGCGGGCATCGAGTACACGGTCCTCGACGACTTCCACTTCCAGCGGGCCGGGCTGCTCGAGTCGGAGCTGTACGGCTATTACCTGACGGAGGACGACGGCCGGCTGATCAAGGTCTTCCCCGGATCGGAGCGGCTCCGGTACACGATGCCGTTCCAGGAGCCGCACGCGACGTATGAGTATCTCCGCCGCATCGCCGAGCAGCATCCCGGCTCGACCGTGGTCTTCGCCGACGATGGCGAGAAATTCGGCTCCTGGCCCGAAACCTTCGACCACGTCTACAAAAACGGCTGGCTCCGACGCTTCTGTGACATGATCAAGGGCAACCTCGACTGGCTCCAGCCCGCCACATTCGCCCGGGCCGTCGACACCACGCTGCCGCTGGGCAAGGTCTACCTTCCCGACTGTTCGTATCGCGAGATGACCGAGTGGGCCCTGCCCGCCAAGCGACTGGCGGCCTACCAGGACGCGGTCAAGCGGGCCGGCGACGCCCCGGCCGTCGAGCGGCTCAAGCCGTTCGTCTTGGCCGGAGGTTACTGGAGGAACTTCAAGGCCCGGTACGCCGAGAGCGACGAGATGTACTCCCGGATGCTCGAAGTCTCGCGCCGCCTGGCCGCCGTTGAGCAGGCCGGCGCTGCCGACCCCGATCACCTCGACGTCGCGCGGCAGGAGCTCTATCGAGGCCAGTGCAACTGCCCTTACTGGCACGGCGCCTTCGGCGGCCTCTACCTGCCCCATCTCCGCAACGCCATCTATCGCTGCCTGATCGCCGCGCACAATGCGCTCGACGAGGCCGAGGCCAGGACCGGCCCCCGCGCGGCGATCGACGTGGCCGACTACAACCTCGACGCCCGCAAGGAGGTCCGCCTCGAGAACGACCGGCTGATCGCCTACGTCCGCCCCGCGACCGGGGGTCACCTCTACGAGCTCGACGCGCGCGACGCGCTGGTCAACGTGCTCGCCACCCTCGACCGTCGCGTCGAGGCCTATCACGCCACGATCGCCTTGGCCGCCGGCGGCGGCCCGGAGGCGCATGCGCACCACCACGACGGGCCGGCCAGCATCCACGACCGCGTCGTCATGAAGCAAGAGGGGCTCGACCGCTTGCTCGTCAGCGACCGCCACCCCCGCAAGGCGCTCGTCGATCACTTCTACCCGCTCGACGTCACCCTCCGCGACCTCATGGCCTGCCACGACGTCGAGCGGGGTGATTTCGCCCTCGGCGCCTATCCCGAGTCGAAGGTCCTGCGCAGCGGCCCGATGGTCACGCTCCTGATGGAGCGCAACGGCTGGGCCGACGGCCACCCGATCCGCGTGCGGAAGGTGATCGAGCTTTCCGCCGGCAGCCCGACGCTGGACGTCCATTATGTCCTGGAAGGGCTGCCGCGCGACGACCCGCTCCGCTTCGCCGTCGAGTTCAACCTCGCCGCGATGGCCGGGCACGCCCCCGACCGCTACTACACCGATGCTTCGGGCACGAAACTAGGGACGCTCGACACGAGGCTCGACCTGCCCCACGCCGATGGCCTGACGCTGACCGACGAGTGGCTCGACCTTTCGGTCAACCTCCGGTGGTCGAGCCCGGCGGGCCTCTGGTGCTTTCCGATCGAGACGGTCAGCCAAAGCGAGTCGGGATTCGAGGGCGTCTACCAGGGCTCAGCCGTGATCCCCCACTGGGTGGTCACCGCCGACGCTTCGAAACGGTGGGAGGTCCGCATCCGCTGGACGGTCGACCGGGCCCTGGCCACGCCCGCCGACGCCCCCGAGCACAGCGTCCGCATGGTCGAATCCTCGGCGGGCGAGTGACCTGACCGTCCTCCTGGGCGGGCGAGGGTCTCCGCCCGTCCCCGGGCGAAGGATCCCAATGCGATGATCTGGCCCTTTCGCCGCAGGTCGTCGGAGCCGGAGCGGGCGTCCGCGGTCGACGCCGCGTTAATCGTCCGACGGGCGCGCCGGCTTCGATTCCGGGTCCGGCCCGAGGCGGTCGCGCTGCTGGCGGGGGCGTATCACGGCGCCCGGCCGGGGCTCGGGCTGACGTTTGCCGAACTCCGCGCCTACGAGCCGGGCGACGACGTCCGTCACCTCGACTGGAACGTCACCGCGAGGCAGGGCAGGCCCTACGTCCGCCGCTTCGTCGAGGAGCGGGCGCTGACGCTCTGGCTGATCGTCGACGTCTCGGCCAGCCTCCGGTTCGGCCCCGAGGGCCGCTCGAAGGCCGACCGGGCCGCGCAGGCCGCGGCACTGCTGGCGACGGCGGCGATCCAGAACGGCGACCGGGTCGGGCTGCTGATGATCAGCGACCGGGTCGAGGCCGAGCTGCCGCCGGGCGGCGGGATGCGGCACCTCTCCCGGCTCGTGCGCGCGCTGGTCGCGACCGCGACGGCCTCGAGGCGGACCGCGCTTACGGTCGGGCTGGCGCGGGTCCGTCGGTCGCGCCGGGCGCTGGTCGTGGTCCTGGGCGACTTCCACACCGCCGAGCCCGTCGGCGCCTGGAGGCGGGCCTCGCGGAGGCACCAGGTGATCGCGATCCGCCTGGTCGACGCCCGCGAGGAGGCGCTGCCGGACGCCGGGCTGATCGACGTGGAGGACGCCGAGCTCGGGATCTGTCGCGTCGTCGACTCGGGCTCGGCCCGGGTCCGGGACGCCTATGCCGAGGCCGCGCGGCGGCGGCGGTCGGACTATCGCCGCTGGTGCGCCGCCGCCGG
>JAFANO010000463.1 GCA_019232645.1 Planctomycetaceae bacterium
GCCGCAAGGTCCGATAGACCGTCGACCGGCTCACCCTTCGGCCGGCGTTGTGCAGGTCGGCCACCAGCTCGTCGGCATCGAAATGCTTGTGCGAGTCGAAGATGTGTCGAACCAGGATGCGCCGAGGCTCGGTCAGCTTCTCGCCGCGGATCTCCAGGAACTCGCGGAACTTTTCTTCCGGACTCTCGGAGACCAAGAGTGGGCCAAGCGGCGGGGAATCCGGCACGAGCATATCCCTCGATCGATCGCGCACATCCGACCCCGACTGGGACGGGAATCCATCACGATCATTAATTCTAGCGGATCACAGCCCCGCCCGCCACTCTGCTCGGGGAGAAATGCCCCGATGCCCCGATGGGGTGTGACTCATCCACCATGAGTTATCCAGACCCCGCATATGGCATTCGACACTCCGTCACCCCGGTTCTCCTGGAGAGCCGCGGAGGTTACTCGATGGGCGTTAGGGGGATGACGCTCGGCCCGCCGGTCGCGGGGGTTGACTCGGGACGCGTCGGCGCCGGGATGGCCGGCGCGGGGTTTGGAGGAGAGGGGAGGCTCGGTGCGGAGCCGGTGGGGTCGGGCATCGGACGGCTGAGCTTGGCTTGCAGGCCCTCGAGCGCCGCATGGAGGTGGCGCACCGCCTGAGAGCATCCCTCGGGGTTCCCCGAGTAGCTAAAGGCATTGGCCCGGAGTCGTCCCAGGTAGCGCTCGTAGACGATCACATGGACCTGCTGGATGTAGTCGGTCGCCGGGCCTCCGCAAAGCCCCTTCAGCCGGTACAGGTCGCCCATCTGGAGGGAGTCGACCACCGGTTTCAGGTCGGCGGGAGCGACGTGATGGACCCCCTCGCTGTTCAGGACGGTGCCGTCTGCGAAGACCTGGAGGAACGTGCCAAACGGTCGGCCCTCGTTGGAGTGGATGAGCGAGAACTGGGTAACGATCGGGTCGGACTCGGTGAGCGCCCGGCTCACGCGCGGTTGCGGGATCAGTCGAGGCGTGGGCCTGTTCGTCGGGGCCGTCGGCGTGCTCGTTGACAGGGGCGGTATGACCGACTCCGGTGAAGCAAGGGGCTGATGCTCGGGAGCGGGCGACGCCGGAGTGGAGGACGACGAACCTCCACCCCCTCCGAAGCGGAAGAGACGCCCGAAGAGGCCGGGCTCCTCACCGCGACCGGGTTGCGGGGCCAGGGCCACGATCAAGAGGCCGGGGGCGACCAGCGCCGCTCCCCGCCATGCCTTCCTGACGTCGTGCATTGTCGACCTCCTTGCCGATTCATGCACTCGATTCGGCCCGACGCGGTGGCTCCAATCGAGACCACGCGATCGACCTTGTCCAATATCGTCGTGCCGTCCAGGATCTTATCGACCGCGCTCTCTTTCAAACGTTAAACTGGATGATTCACGACACGCTCAATTAAGGAATTAACGAATCATCCGGGTTCACCGAATCTCAGAGGTCAACCCGAAGAGAAGCAATGGTTCGTCCCGACCCCAGCCCACGCTTCGAGAACATTCCGGATCGCGACCCGCGAAAAAACCCTGGCGGCCATCTGGCCGGTCGGAGGTCCCCGCGAGGGAGGTCCAAGCCGCCGGCACGTCGGTCGCCAGGGCCGCATCGGCGCATCGGCCGAAGTCCTTTACCAGCCGTGGAGTTCGTCGAGCAGACGCTCCAGGGCGAGTTCCATCTTGTCCGGGGTCTCGTAGGTCCCGGCGACGATCTGTCGACGGATCTCCTCGACCTTCTCGTGACGGATTTCCGGCAGCCGGCTGATCCCGTCGAGCATCTGGCCCAAGGGCGAGATCTCGACCTGGTCGCGCGGCGTCCCGGCGTGCACGGTCTGACCGGCATCCACGCTGAAAGCGGCCAGCCGCGGGTAGATGGGTTGGGGGCCTTGCGCACCCCCAGCGCCGTAGACTTCCATGTGTGCCTCCCCTACTGGTGCTCGGGCCGGCGGATCCACCGTCGGCGCGCCTGGGTGGTTGCTGGAACGCGATACCCACGGAGGCCACGGTCGAGGATGATCCGGGGGGCGAGCCGTCCGAACATCCGTCCTCCGGTCTCCGCCGTGTCGCCCGAGGCTTCGGGCTTCACACTACAAGATATCGGCCGGAAGATGGAACGGATTTAAGCAAACGCCCGAAAATCGGGGCCGACGCTCACCGCTGGATCCGCGCGGGGCGACCCGCCGGCCTCAGCGCCTCGGCCAAAAGCTGCGAGGTCTGACCCAGGCGCTCGGTCACGGCCCGGATGCTCTGCTGGACTTGCGCCACCTCCTGCCGCTGCGCCGGGGTCGCGGCGCGGGCCTGCATCGCGTCCAGCGTCTTGACCAGGTCATGCAGCTCCTGCGCCCCTTTGGTGAAGACCTGCGCCGTGTCGTAGACCGTCTGCACGCGGGTATCTTCGGGGGTCGGCTTGTAGAACGGGCTGAGCACGAACGGGTTGGCGTAGATCTTCTGGACGAGCTTGCCGGCCCAGTCGGTGGCGTCGCGGACGTTGGCGACGGTCCGCTCGATGTCTGCGCGGTCTCGGGTGAGGATCTGTGCGCCCTGGTTGGCGATCAGGTCGGCGTGATAGAGCACATTGTCGGCCCGCGCGCGGGTGCCGTCGAGGCCCTCGATCAGCCGGACGACCCTGGGGCGATCCTTGACCATGACGTCCTGGAAGGTGGCCGTCAGGTCGCGGACGGTTGCCAGGGTCGCGCAGAGGTTGGACCGATTCTCGGAGAACAGGGCCTCGGCGTCCCGCGAGACCGCGTCGAGGTGCGCCAGCGTCGTCTCGATCTTAGGGGTCGAGGCGTTGACTCGCCGCGTCAGGTCCTCGAGTTGGCCGGCGGTCGCCTCGACGGCGGGCCGGATCGTCTCGGCCGACTCGCGGACGCCGCTGGCCGTTTCCTGGAGCGACCCCAGGATCTGACGGATCCGGGGGCCGACCGCGTCGACCGTCTGCCGGACCTCCGCGATCGTGTGGCTCAGGTGGCTCCGCTCGACCGGCCCCAGCCCCACCTGCTCCAGGACCGGGTCGAAGAACGTGGACTCGACCCCCTGGACCACCTGGCCCGGCACCAGCGCCACCGCCGACCGGCCCGACGAGACAATATTGACGCGGCTCTGGCCCGCCAGGCTTGCCTGGACCGTGATCTTGACGTCTTGCTTAAGCTTGCTCGCCAGCGACGTCGGCAGCGCGACCTTGACCCGGGCCCGGAGCGTCCCCTCCACCTCGGTCAGGTCGATGTCGACGACTCGGCCCGCGTCGAGCCCGGCAATCCGGACCGGGCTGCCGACTCGGAGACCTTCGCCGTCGCGGAAGATCACGTCCACCGTGCGCTGCGAGGACAGGAAGCCTGGCCCGCCGCCGGCCAGGCCGAGCAGGCCGAGCAGGCCCGCCAGGGCCGCGACGATCACCCCACCGACCAGGACCTCACGGCCCGAGGCTCGACCAGTCATGTGGCCCCTCCCCCAAAGGCGACTCCGCTCGGCAATTCACGGGGCTGGCGGGGCCAGCAGGGTCGGGCCGAACGCCGGCCCGGCGTGGTAGACCAGAAGGAACCAGCCGCTGTTGAACACCAGGATCGCCACCGATGCCAGGGAGGCCGCGCGGCAGGCGGCCGACGGCACCGAGTCCGGGTCGGGATGGGCCGACCCTCGGAGTCCCTCATGGCAGGCGAACAGCGCCGCGAAGAGGGCGAACGCCAGCCCCTTGATGACCAGCCCCACCACGTCGCGGAGCCAGATCATCTCGGTCAACATGAAGAAAAACGCGTGAGTCGAGACGCCTAACATCATTTTGCCGACCTGCCAGCCGACGACCGTACCGACCAGGATCCCCCAGAGCGCCAGCACCGGCCCGACGACCAGCGCCGCGGCGATCCGGACGGCGGCCAGCCGGGCCGGCTCGGGCGCCGGATCGGCGCCGGCCGGGCGGCCCGGTGCCGGGTCGCGGTCGACGGCCCAGCCCGGCTCGGCGTCGAGCCCCGAGCGCGGCCGCCCGCGCAGCTCCCAGACGGTCCGGGCCGCGATCAGGACCGCCAGGGTCATCCCCGCCATCAGCGGGGCGGCGTTCCGGATCAGCCCGACCCCCACCACCGCCCCCGTCCCGTCCACGAACGTCCCCCCGAAGTACGCCTGCATCGACAGGAACGAGCCCAGCCCCACGTGGACCAGGCCGACCAGCGGCAGCCCCATCGCCAGCAGTGTCGCCGCCTGTCGGGTCGTCGCCGGGACGAACGCCGGGCACTGGCCCGACGGACGAAAGACGGACCGGGTCGCCGAGCCGACGAGGGTCCCCAACGCGCCGAGGTAGGTGATCCCGACCAGGGCACCTCGGCCGATCCGTGCCAGCGGGGCGAGGACGACGAGGGAGAGGATGGGATTGTTCCACATGGTCTCGGCCCTCCGTGGCCGACGATGCGTCGCGCGGGAACGGGTTCGTCGGCGATCTCGGGCGCGGACTTTACGATTTTCTTGAGGATCTGGCCAGAGCGACTTTCCGCGTCTGCCACCACGCCCGCCACCGGTCGATGGCGCGCTGGCGCTCGACGAGGTCGCCCCAGGGGAGATAGCCGAAATCCTGGCCCGTGCGCTTCCGCAGCTCCTCGGACGCCGAGAGCCGGACGACGGGGTCGGTGTCACCCAGCCGGTCGATCAGTGCCGGGATGACCACGGTGTCGGGCAGTTTCGTCCCGAGCCCCGCCGCCCGCGCGCGGACGATCGGCGCCGGGTCGGCCAGAGCCCGGAAGCTCTTCGGGGCGATGCCACACCCGGGCCCTATCGTCAGGGCCAGGGGCGCGATCGCCAGCCAGACCCTGCGCAGGGGGGAGGTCAGGGTTCGTTTCGGGGAGACCAATGGCCGATCATCCTTCGGGCATTCCAGCGGGCCAACGTCCTTGTCTGGTCCCGGCCGGGCCGGATCGCGTCGGACCCTAATCGATGTCCACCTGGCTGACAAGGGCAATCCGAGGATCAGGGCAGGGCTGCAGGGCTGGTTCATTTTCAGATTGGCGTTGACCGGACTTCCAGCGAGGGCGAGGTGCGGGGCGTCCTCCGCACCCAGCCGCCCTGGAATCCCCTGAGCGACACGCGCCTCGAAGTCCGCGACGTCGAGGCACCGAGAGACCCGAGAGGAGGTGGCTTTGCAGAGGCCGCGCCGCCTGGTGAATCCGAATCCCAGGAGCCGGAGAAACTCCCCGCCCAGCTCCTTGCGATTAGCGACAACGGCCTCGGAGCTGGTCATGCCCGCGAGCAGGGCGACGACAGCCCACGCGAGCAATGCGGGAAGGGGATGACGCTTGCCCCGGGCACCACGCGGATCAGGAACGGCTTCAAGGAGTTCCATCAGAGACGGGATGGCTTCCATGCCTGAGTGCTTATACGAGCAGTCCCCCCGAGTGATCGACGACCTGACAGGCATATAAGCGATTAACGAGAGTACGGGCTAGGTCAAGAGGAAACCGCCCTGTCCTTCCTCGGCCCTTGACTATCAAGAATCTCCCAGATATGCCCTCTTTTTGCCTCGACCCTTTTCCGCAAAAGACATTTCTTTTTCTTAAATCCACTCTATCCACTAAAGCGTTCAAATTACCGCGCCGATAGAGTATAGCAGACATGGATGCCGGGTCCGCTGAACAGTGGAACGACCCCTCTTAGGACGGATGAGCTCGCGATGATGATTCTTGGAAAACGCGGAGGACTTTATCGATGGCGTTGCGATTGGTCTTGATGGGCATCGTCGCCTGGGCGGGCTTGACCCTCCCCGACGCGAGGGAATTGGATGATTGGACCCGCACCGCGCAGGATTGGATGGGTACCTACGGAGGCGCCAGAGAGGACCAAGGCCAAGTCGATGAGGGGGCGTTCGCCTTCGACGCCGAAACCGTCGATTGGCCTCCCGTGATGCCGATCGCGCCGGCGACGACGGTCGCGCGGGACACGCGGCCCGCTTGCGTCGATTCGGATCGGCTCTTCGGTGAGGTCCAAGATCGGATGGTGCACGAGTTCGTGAGAGGACCCGTCGAGACCGAAGTGACGGTCCTGGAGGCGCCGATCAGCGGCCCCTGGGCGAGCATCGCCGACCTGATCGCCCCTCTCACCAAGCCGACGTCGAGCGAGCTCGAGGGGTCGCTCGATCGAGATCGCGCGTTCGCTTCGGTCGTGGAGTCGATGGCCGCCGCGTTCGTGATCGATCGAGCCCTCGACGAGGACACCGCCCCGCGAGCGGTCCCGCCGTTCGAGTCGCTGGAAGTTGGAGAAGATTTCTCCACCGGGGAGGCTGGCTCCCTGAACCACGGGGCCGAGGGGATCGGCATCGTGGCCCCCGAGGTGGGTCGTCCTGCGGGACATGGCATGCGGGGTAGCCAGTTCAGTCGTGCCCTCCGCCTGACTCGCGAGGCGGTGTTCGCCTGGGCGAACCTGCTCCACGGCCCCGCGGACGTCACAAGCTCGCGCTGACCGGCGAATGGAGGTCGGAGTCGATCGATTGCCCAGAGTCCTTCCGGGGGTCGAGGTCTGCTGGCTCCGGGTTTTCCCTTTCGACTCCCTCCAGAGTCGAAGAGGACCGGCGGCCTCCTCCACAGCCGGTCGTTCCGTTCGTTGCGAGGCCGTTCCGTTTACCCTCCACGACTTGCCGGGACAGAGTTACGGTGGGCAGGCCACCACTGGGGAGAGCGCCATGCCGGCGTCGAACGGGATCCCTGAGATTTCGGCGGGGTGCGAGGCGTCGCCGTCTCTTTCCGGCTCGAGGTCGATGGTCATCTTCCGATAGCCGAGCGAGCACGCAACCCGGAGGACTTCGCCGTAAGTGGGGAACTCCTTGCCGGTTTGCACCTTGAACCGCTGCATGGCGTTGCTGCACTCGATCT
>JAFANO010000557.1 GCA_019232645.1 Planctomycetaceae bacterium
CGAAGACGTAGCAGCTCGGGTTGACCTCGCGGACCTGCTTCTCGTCGGGGTTGCAGTCGCGCTCCTCGACGATCCGGAGGAAGCGGCCCGCGGAGTCGCGGAGGATGCGTCCGAAGCCGGTCGGGTCGGGGATGACCGCAGTACCGAGCAGGCAGGCGGCCTCCTCGGCCTGTTGCCGGGCCAGGAGGTCGGCCAACGGCTCGGAGCGGACCAGGGGCTCGTCGCCGACCAGGACCAGCGCCGGCCCCTGATAGCCTTCGAGCAAGGGTCGGCAGGCCTTGACGGCGTCGCCCGTGCCGAGCTGGCGGGTCTGCGTCGCGAAGAGGACGTCGGGCTCGTCGGCCAGGCTGGCGCGGACCTGGTCGGCGCCAAAGCCGACCACCACGAGAATCGTCCGGGCCCCCGCCCCCCGGACGGCCTCGACCACGTAGCGGATCATCGGCTGGCCACAGACCTCGTGGAGCACCTTGGCCCGCCCCGACTTCATCCGCTTGCCATGACCCGCCGCCAGTATGATCGCCACCGGACCTGGTCTCATGATCGATCCCCCGCGATTCAGGATCGGGGGCGAGGGTGACGACCTCGCCCTTCCCCCGAGCATCGATATGATTATGGGGGGTCGTCCTCCGACGGTAAAGGCGAGGGCGGCGGGTCGTTGTCGAGACGCAGCCGCGTGAACCTTGAAGGGACGGCGATGATCTGGCACACTGGCCCCGTGGACGTGTGACCGGTCTGCCGAGCCAAGTGTCGGGGATGCGTCGCGGCCGGGTCGGGGAGTGATGAGGACAGATTGACCCATGACATTGACGATCGACGAGGTGGCGAAAGTCGCCCTCCTGGCGCGGCTCCGGCTCAGCCCGGAGGAATTGCAGCGGTTCACCGGGCAGCTCAACTCGATCGTCGACTTCGTCGCGCAGCTCCAGGCGCTTGACACCCGCGACGTGGAGCCGCTGGCGCACGGGATCGAGGTCCGCAACGTGTTCCGCGACGACGTGCTCGGGCCGGCGCTGCCCCGCGAGAAGGCGCTGGCCAACGCGCCACAGCGGAATGACGAGGGCTTCCTGGTCCCCGCCGTCCTCGACTAACCGGCCCTGGGCGCCGCGCCGGGCCCGTCCTCAGCCACCCGCCACCCAGGATCAGGAACGATCGCCGATGGATTTCACTCGCGTCACCGCCACCGGTTTGCTCGCCCAGTTGAACGCGGGGGCCACGACATCGGTGGAGGTCGTCCGCGGCTACCTCGACCGCGCCGACCGGCTCGGCCGGCTGAACGTATTCGTCCACCTCGAGCCGGAGGCCGCACTGGCGCAGGCCCGCGTCATCGACGGGAAGCGCAGGGCGGGCGAGCGGCTCGGCCCGCTGGCGGGCGTCCCGGTCGCGATCAAGGACGTGCTCTGCGTCGAGGGAGAGCCGACCACCTGCGGCAGCCGGATGCTCAAGAACTTCCGGCCGCCCTACGACGCCACGGTGATCGCGCGGCTGAAGGCCGCCGGCGCCATCCTCTTCGGCAAGACCAACATGGACGAGTTCGCGATGGGCTCGTCCACCGAGACCAGCGCCTACGGCCCGACGCTGAATCCCTGGGACGAGTCGCGGATCCCGGGGGGCTCGTCGGGGGGCTCGGCCGCGGCGGTCGCCGCCAGCCTGGCGCCCCTGGCGCTGGGTTCCGACACCGGCGGCTCGATCCGCCAGCCCGCCACGCTCTGCGGGATCACGGGCCTGAAGCCGTCCTATGGCCGGGTCAGCCGCTACGGGCTGATCGCATTCGCCAGCTCGCTCGACCAGGTCGGCCCATTCGGGCACGACCTGGCCGACATCGCGCTGCTGCTCGGCGTCATCGCCGGCCGCGACCCCATGGACTCGACCAGCGTCGACGCGCCGGTGCCCGACTACGCGGCCACGCTCGACGCGCCCCCCGATACGCTCCGGATCGGCCTGGTCCGCGAGTACTTCGGCGAGGGCCTCGACCCCGAGATCGAGGCCGCCATCCGCGAGGCCGTCCGCGTCTACGAGGCGGCGGGCGCGACCACCAAGGAGGTCTCGCTGCCGCACGCGAAGTACGGCATCCCGGCCTACTACATCGTCGCCCCGGCCGAGTGTTCGAGCAACCTCGCGCGGTACGACGGGACGATCTACGGCCACCGCGCCGAGGACTTCTCGCCCCGCTCTCCCGGCGAAGAAGACCTCCCGCCCATGATCCGGATGATGATGGCCAGCCGCGCCGAGGGGTTCGGCGCCGAGGTCAAGCGCCGGATCATGCTCGGCACGTTCGCACTGTCGGCCGGCTACGCCGACCAATACTACAACCAGGCGCTGAAGGTCCGCCGCCTGATCCGCGACGACTTCGACGCCGCCTTCAAGGAGGTGGACGTACTGCTTATTCCGACCTCGCCGACGGCCGCCTTCAAGATCGGCGAGCGGATCGAGGACCCGCTGGCGATGTACCTCTCCGACATCTACACCATCACCACCAACCTGGCCGGCATCCCCGGCCTGAGCGTCCCCTGCGGCCTGACGAGATCGGGCCTGCCGATCGGCATGCAGCTCCTGGCCCCCGCCTTCGCCGAGGAGAACCTGCTCCGGACCGCCCGCGTCTTCGAGCGGGCCACCGACTGGCACACGCGGCGGCCGGAGATCGTATAATGCCTCTCAGGTTCACGACGTTCGGGGCGACCCTGGCGGACCTCCAGGCAGCCTATCCTGATCGGCTCGCCGAGGCGAATGAGCTTCTCGGCCAAAGTCGCCACGGCTCGGCGATCGCTCTTGGTCTTTACGCCCTCGAGATCTATTTGAAAGTCCGAATTTGCCTCAGACTCGACCTTGACGCCCTGCCGACAGCATTCCAAACCCATGAGCTGGACGGGCTATTGGTGTTATCAGGTCTGAAGAGACGCATGGATCATCTGGGCATCCACCCGGTCAAAGCGAACTGGGACGTCCTCTCATCACCCTCGATGAGGTCCCAGCACGTGAATGATTGTCGGTACAAGGCGAATGTATACTGGAATCCTACCCGAGCCGTGGACGTCCTGAGCAAGATCCAAGATCCCAACGACGGGGTCCTTACATGGCTGTTAGCACAACCCTAAAGAGAGCACTCCGCCGGATCGCCGGCGCGCTCATCAATTACGCCAAGGATCAAGGATGGAGCCCAGAAGATTATTGGATTTATTATCATATTAATTCAAAATGGGACAAAATTCACATCATATTTGTAGCCAAAGGCTTTGCAGGGAAGGGGGATTTTCAGAACTATGCTTCGGTTTGCCAATATCTCGAATCTCAGCTCGCTGATGAGCCCGAACTGCTCAATTACATGGGTCTCATTGTCAGAAGTCTGAAGCAGGTCGAAGAGGGGGGGATCTATGCGATCGGGCCCGAGTATCGCGATTACTGGACTCTTTCTCGCCGATAGCTCCCTCTAACAATATTGAGTGTCTCATGGACTACACGATCATTATCGGCCTGGAAGTTCACGTCCAGCTCCTGACCGAGAGCAAGATGTTCTCGTCATGCGGCACCGCGTTCGGCCTGCCGCCGAACACGCAGACCGACCCGGTCTCGCTCGGCCTGCCGGGGACGCTGCCGGTCATGAATCGCAAGGCGTTCGAGCTGGCCTTGAAGACCGCCGTGGCGCTGAACGCCGAGATCGCGCCGTTCACCAAGTGGGACCGCAAGAACTATTACTATCCCGACCTGCCCAAGAACTACCAGATCAGCCAGTACGACCTGCCGTTCAGCCGGCATGGCTGGCTGGAGATCCCCCTCCAGAAGGACGGCTCGGGGGGGGGCCGATGCCGGCTGACCCGCGTCCACCTCGAGGAGGACACCGGCAAGCTGATCCACTCCGCCGGGGGTAACTCCGAGGTGGACCTCAACCGCGCGGGCATCCCCCTGCTCGAGATCGTCACCGAGCCCGACATCCGCAGCCCACAGGACGCCAAGGCGTGCCTCGAGGAGCTCCGTCTGACGCTCCGCTACCTCGGCGTCTCCGACTGCGAGATGCAGGAGGGGAGCCTCCGGTGCGACGCGAACGTGAACCTCCACATCGAGAAGGACGGCAAGACGATCGCCACCCCGATCGTCGAGATCAAGAACCTCAACAGCTTCCGATCGGTCGAGCGGGCCTTGGCCTACGAGGCCGACCGTCA
>JAFANO010000642.1 GCA_019232645.1 Planctomycetaceae bacterium
TGGTCGCGTCGCTGGTCGAGCATTGGCGGGTGTTCGGCCGGCCCGGCTACGCCCAGTTCGACAACGACACGATCTTCCAGGGGACGCACGCTCACCCGGACGTGGTGGGGCGGGTGAGTCGGTTGTGCTTGGGCCTGGGGGTGGTCCCGGTGTTCGTGGTGCCCCATGAGTTCGGCTTCCAGTCGATGGTCGAGACCTCCAACGGCACCTGGCAGGCGAAGGTCTGGGCCCGCTTCGAGCCTGGCGTGCTGCCGGACTTGCAGGGGCGCTCGCAGCGTTACGTGACCGCCCTGCGTCGTCACCGAGCTGATCGCATCCACCCCCGTGAACATGCGGAGGTCTTCCAACGTAACTTCTTTGGTCACTGAGGATTCGATTCCCCGACCAAGGAGGCTCTGTTGGTCCTGCCCGCCATTCTCAACCCCTTTGTCGAAGGCGCCCCGGCCGCTGTCATGACCCGCATCGCGTTGGACTGGATCATCGACGGCACGCCCCTCGACGAACTCTTTGACGAGGTCGCCGAGGACCAATATACCCGCGAGTTGACCCTGACTCACTTCGTCCAAGTCATGCTCGATGTCGCCAGCGGCCACCGGCCCTCGCCACGGGCCGCCTTCCTGAGACGCGAGCTCCCGCTCGTGGCCTCGCTTTCGGCCTTCTACCGCAAGCTCAACCGCATGGAACTGGCTCTCCCGGAGGCGATCGTCCGCCGCACGGCCGCGCGGGCACGCCAGCTCATCGTGGCCGGCGGGGGCCTCTTGCCCGAGCCGGTCGAGGGTTATGCAGTCCGGATCCTCGACGGCAACGTCCTGACCGGCGTCGAGCATCGCATCGCGCCCTTGCGCACCACCGGGTCGGCCGGTCTACCGGGCAGGTCGTTGGCGGTCTATGAGCCCGCCAGCGGATTGATCCTCGACCTGATCCTCGAGGAGGATGCCCACTGCCAGGAACGGGCCCTGGTGGACCGGGTCGAGGTCCGACCGGGCCAACTCTGGGTCATGGACCGCAACTTCTGCGTGCGCACGCTGGTCTTCCGGATCGCGCGCCGAGAGGCGTTCCTCCTGGTCCGCTGGCACCGCTCGACACTGCCCTTTGTGCCAGCCGGCCGGCTTCGGGCGCGCGGGCGCTGCGCCACCGGGGAGGTCTTCGAGCAGCCGATCGACGTCTCCGATGGTGAGGGAGGCATCCACCGCCTGCGCCGGATCGTGCTGAAGCTGGACGAACCGACGCGGGACGGCGAGACGGAGGTCGTACTGGTGACCAACCTGCCGGCCACGGTGACGGCGCTGCAGTGCTGCGAGGCGTACCGCGACCGCTGGCGAATCGAGGGTCATTACCAGGCGCTGACCGACCTGTTGCATTGCGAGGTGCCCGGGCTGGGATACCCGCGTGCGGCCCTGTTCGCCTTCAGCATGTCGGCGGTGGCAGGCAATGCGCTGGCGGTCCTGAGGGGGAACCTGCGGGTGGCGCATGGCCCGGAGGTGGCGGCGGAGGTGTCCGACTTCGCGCTGGTGGATGAGGTCGCGGAAGTCTACCCGGGGATGATGATGGCCGTCCCACCGGCGCGGTGGCCGGACCTGAGCCGGAGTCGGGCCGCGACGGTGTCCAAGCTGCTGAACGAGTTGGCGGAGCGGGTCCCCGTGCATCGGATGTCCCGGTGCCGTCGCGGTCCGAAGAAGCCTCGGCCGAGGAGGAGTTCGGGGAAGCGAATTCATCACGTCTCCAACAAGAAGCTCTTGGACCGGGCGCGGGGCGCTCGCGCCCCGGCACGCCGAGGGCGAACCCCTACGATCTCAACGATTTAAGTAGAACATCCTTTCAAGTTCACGGGGGTGGTTGTCGCTCTGGCTAAGGCCGCCGCCAGCTCGCCGGCGGTCTTGGCGTGGAGGCCCAGGCCCTTGCCCTCGCCGTTGGTCCAGACCTTCATGAGGCCCGCGTAGTCCCAGTTCTTGATCTTGTTGTACGGGCCCTGATGGATCGCGTCCTCGATGATGTAGCCGCGGTTGTTGACCAGGATGATGATCGGCCGCGTGCCGTGGCGGATCATCGTCGAAACCTCCTGCGCGGTCACTTGGAACGACCCGTCGCCGATCATGGCGATCACCCGCGTCGGG
>JAFANO010000672.1 GCA_019232645.1 Planctomycetaceae bacterium
ACATGGCAAGCGTGGCCGGAACGGTCCATTCACGGATCGCTGGATCGCCGTCATGACGGACGACGGTTGGTCTCTCCCTCATACGGGTCCCAGGAAGTTTGTGCACCGATCTGTTGATTTGAAATTTGAAATCTCAAATGTGAGATCCGGTCAAAGGGCACAAAAGATCCGGAATGCGTCGTATTCATTTGCTCTCGCCCCCCGAGGATTTCACCGGCACCGCCGGCCGTGGATGCCGGTTACGACCGAAGTTTGAGACGGTCTCGGTCGATCTCTCCAGTGATGCGTTGAGGAGCGCCGGAGGGGGGGCGAGGGGTGCCATCGTGTCCCCGGCAAGCATCCGCCGATCCATTCCCAGGGAGGGGAGCCGGATCCATGATGCGTCGTGTCGCCGGATGGGGACCGGGGATTTTGATCGCCTTGGGCCTGGAAGTCCCCGCGGTGGTCGCCCAGAATCCGACGATCGAGCGGCCCGACACGACCCGAGTCCCCGGCTCCACGAGCCTCGGCCCCTTGCCCGGCTCGGGGGGGACGCGCGGCGGTGCTCCCTCCGATCTCGGGACCTTCCTCGGCGGTCGGCCCGGCCCTTCGGTCCCGCGCGTCCCTTCCAGCATCTCCGAGCCTGGGCCAGGGTTCGCAATCCCACCCGGTCCCGGGTTCACTGTCCCTCGCGTCGCACCCTTGGCGGAAGGTTCCCCTTCCGGCCCGCTCGACGTCCCCGCGGGGGCCGAAGACATCGGGCCACCCGGTGGCTTGACCCTCGACGCGGCCATCGAGCGCCTCGTCCAGGAGAACCTTGATCTGCGTGCGCAGCTCCACGAGATCCCCAAGGCGCGGGCCGACATCCTGACCGCGGGCCTCCGCGCCAACCCGATCTTCTATGCCGATTCCCAGCTCATCCCCTATGGGACCTTTTCGAAGGCTCGCCCGGGCGGGCCGAACCAGTTCGACATCAACATCAGCTATCCGCTCGACCCCTCGCACAAGCGGCAGGCACGGACCCTCGTGGCGTGCCAGGCCCGGATCGTCCTGGAGGCACAGTATCAGGATGCCGTCCGGCAGCAGATCGATCGCCTCTACAGCGCCTTCGTGTCGATCCTGAGCGCCCGCGAAACGGTCCGCTATGCACGGGCCAGCGTCTCGGGGCTCGCCCAGCTCCTGGACAAGACGCAGGAGCTGCAGAGGGCGGGCGAGAGCAGCCGGGGCGACATCGAGCGGATCAAGATCCAGCTCAATTCCGCCCGGATTGGCCTGGCCGACGCGGAGGAAGCGCTCCGAAACGCCAAGCGGTCCCTCACGCCTTTGCTCCGGATCCCGCTGTCCGAGGCCGAGGCCCTCGAGCTCCGAGGCGCGATCACCGACCGGGCCCAGCCTCCCCCTCCCGGAGACGACCTGATCCGGATCGCGCTGGCCTGCCGCCCCGACCTGGCCGCCGCACGCCTGGGGATCGGGTTGGCCGAGGCGGATGTGAGACTGGCCCGTGCCGAGCGATTCCAGGATGTCTACCTGCTCTACCAGCCCTACACATTCCAGAACAATACCCCGTTCGATGCCAGGAGCGCCCACTCCTGGGCCCTGGGCGTGACCGTCCCGATGCCGCTCTACAACCGCAATCAAGGAAACATCCGGCGCGCCCGGGTCAACGTCTCGCAAACACAGACGCAACTGGCCGCGCTGGAGCTGCGCATCGGCACCGAGGTCCGTCAGGCGGAGCGGGAGTACGCGATGACGCGGTCCGCGGTCGCCGGCATCGAGCAGGACATCTTACCAGGCGCCCTCCGGGTGCGAGACGAGACTTTGCGCCGATACCAGCAGGGCGAGACCGGCTTCGTCGACTACGTGGTCGCGCAGCGGGAATACAACGACATCATCCGCCAGTACCGCGACACCCAGGTCCGGCACCGGCGGAGCATGCTCGCCCTCAACACGGCCGTGGGACAGCGGATCTTGCCCTGACTCGATCAGTGGGCCGTCGTGACGGGCGCCTCCCCACCCAGGGGGATCCAGACATCCTGGCCCACGCTGATCCGCACGCGGCGCGTGGGCCGTCCGTGGGGGTCGATCTCGAAGGGCTCAGGGTCGAACTCGACTTCCAGGTTCTCCTTGCTCCGGTCCCACGTCAGCCCCGTGACCATGCCGATCCTCACCGTCCCGCGGTAGACGGGATCGCCCAAGGACACGTCGGGCCTGGCCCCCTGAAGCGTCCCCCTCCCCACATGGCCGGGCGTGTCGCCCAGATACTTCGCGTCGAAGCTCTGGGTCACCTGGAACTCGAACCGCCCCCGCGTGGGGGCCGGGGCGGGTTGCTGCGCGGAGATGGCGATCTGCCAGGCCACCAGCGATACCGCGACCAGGCTCACCGCCAGGGCCACACTCTGCCATCGTCGTAGAGTGCCCAGCGGGATGAACCCCCGGGCCCGGATGACGTACCCGACCGCCTTGGCCAAGTCGGTGCCGAGGTTTAAGACCAGCGTGATGACCGCCATTCCCTGGATGTCCCTCGACTCGACGTGGTTCCGGCTTTCCACACATCTCGCTGCAACCCTCTTTGGATCGGAGAAAAATTATACAACGTATCGCCCTGCCCTCTCCAGGCTTGAAGACGGAAAATCGCTTGTGATGTGCGGAAAATAGGGTGGATGCCGGTCATGGAGATCGTGTGGCCCTCGGAGTACGAGGTGACCCGGCTCTCCATAGCGATCGGGTTCGTCACACTTTCACGGACACGGCGCAATCCTTAGCATGAGGCAGCGGGCCTGATCTGCAGGCCCCCCGAGAGGTCGGGATCCTCGAGAGAACAGTGTCGAAGAAAGGAGCGCTGCCGATGCCTCAGTACGACGCCATTGTGATCGGCTCCGGCCAGGCCGGGAACCCCCTCTCGCAGAAGCTGGCCGACCGGGGCTGGGCCGTGGCGCTGATCGAGAGGGAACACCTGGGCGGGACCTGCGTCAACACGGGCTGCACGCCGACCAAGACGATGATCGCCTCCGCCCAGGTCGCCCACTACGCGCGAAACGCCGACAAGTGGGGGGTGCGCGCCGGGGAGATCCGCGTCGATCTGTCCGGGGTCGTCGCCCGCAAAGACCGGGTCGTGGAGCAGTGGCGCTCCGGACAGGAACGGAAGGTCCAGGAGCGGAAGGCCCTTCACCTTTACCGCGGGCATGCCCGGTTCATCGGCCCGCACCAGGTCCGCGTCGGCGAAGAGGTGCTCGAGAGCGAGCGCATCTTCATCGACACCGGCACCCGGCCGGACATCCCGCTCCTGGAAGGGCTCGGGGGGGTCGACTCCCTGGACAACGCCAGCATCATGCGGTTGACCGAAGTGCCTGACCACCTGCTCGTCCTCGGGGGAGGTTACGTCGGCCTGGAGTTCGGGCAGATGTTCCGCCGGTTCGGCAGCCGCGTGACCATCGTCCACCGCGCTCAGCAGCTCCTTCCCCGCGAGGACGCCGATGTCGCGGGTTCTCTGCAACATGCGCTGGAGGGCGAAGGCCTTCGTGTTGTCCTGGGCGCCACGACGACCCGCGCCGAGGAGCAGGACGGCCGGGTCGCCCTCACGGTGGAGGCGGGGGGTACCACCGAGACTGTGCGCGGGTCGCACCTGCTGGTCGCCACGGGACGCAGGCCCAACACGGATGACCTGGGACTGGAAGACGCCGGGGTGCAGACCGACCGCCGGGGGTTCATCCGCGTGAACAGCCGGCTTGAGACGAGCGTGCCGGGCGTCTGGGCCCTGGGGGACGTCAAGGGCGGGCCGGCCTTCACACACATCTCGTTCAACGACTATCAAATCGTCTATGCCAACCTCATCGAGGGAAAAGCCCTCACCACCGACAACCGCCTGGTCCCCTACGCCGTGTTCACCGACCCCCAACTCGGCCGTGTCGGCCTGACCGAGAAGGAGGCGCGGGCGGCGGGGCGACGGCTCAAGGTCGGCACGATCCCGATGGCCTGGGTCGCCCGCGCCATCGAGCGGGACGAGACGGCCGGGCTGATGAAGCTCGTGGTCGATGCCGACACCGACCGGATCCTCGGCGCGGCGATCCTGGCTACGGAGGGTGGCGAGCTGGTGCAGATCCTCCATGCCGTCATGCTCGCCGGCGCCCCCTACACGCTCTTGAAAGGAGCAATCTACATCCATCCAACTCTGGCGGAGGGTTTCTGGACCCTCATGGAACAAGTCAAGCCGGTTGACTGAAGCGATCACACCGGCCTAACCTTCCAACTAAGTAGCTCCATCTCGAATTTAAGCTCTTGTAGGGTCCGCTGTGCGGACCTTGACGGAAGAACCTGGAAATCAAGATGTCGCGAACCGCGTAGGGACGGTCCGCACAGCGGACCCTACACGATTTCACCAATCTGAGCGCATGATCCAAATCTGGAATGCTTGTGAGTCGCGCCTGGTGCAACCGGGGGATCGGCCGCCCGACAGGCGACACCCCAACAGTCGCCTCGCCTAGCTGAACTCGCCCGCGACGTATTCCTTGGTCAGAGAATCGCGCGGATTCTCAAAGATCTGGGACGTGTCGCCATACTCCACGAGGTATCCCGTCCGACCCTGCCGGGTGTCGACGTAGAAGAAGGCGGTCTTGTCGGCGACGCGGCGGGCCTGGTCCATGTTGTGGGTCACGATCACGATCGTGAATCGCTTCTTGAGCTCGAACATCAGCTCCTCGATCTTGCGCGTGGCGATCGGGTCGAGGGCCGAGCAGGGCTCGTCCATCAGGAGGATTTCGGGATCGGTCGCGATCGCGCGGGCGATGCAGAGGCGCTGCTGCTGTCCGCCCGAGAGCGACAGGCCGCTGTTCTTGAGCTTGTCCTTGACCTCGTCCCAGATCGCCGCGCTGCGCAGGGCTTGCTCGACCCGGGCCTCGACATCCCCCTTGTAGCGGTTGAGCCTCAGGCCGAACGCGACGTTCTTGAAGATGCTCATGGCGAACGGGTTGGGCAGCTGGAAGACCATGCCGATGTTGCGGCGGACCGCCACGGGATCGACCTGGTGGTCATAGATGTCCTGGCCGTCCAAGAGCACGTGCCCGACGAAGCGGAACCCCCGGATGAGGTCGTTCATCCGGTTCAGGCACCGCAGCGCCGTGCTCTTGCCGCACCCCGAGGGGCCGATGAACGCCGTGATCGTCCCCTTCTGAATCGAGAGCTGCGTGTCGCGCAGCGCCAGGAAATCTCCATAGTGGAGCGTGTTGATCAAGCAATCGATGACCGTGCCGTTGCTCGACGTGACGGCAGGCGCCCCGATCTGATTCAGACTCGCGTCGGCGGACACGATGTGCGGCTCCTCTCTTGTGTGAACCGATCTGTGCTCGAATTAACGAGAGTGTTCCGACCGGCCCGTCACCACCTGCGCGATGATGTTGGTGGCCAGGACTAAGACGACGAGCACCAGCGCCGCGGTCCAGGCCATCCCGACCATGTTCGGGTAGGGCACGCCGGAGAAGTTGTAGATCAGCACCGCGAGCGACGACGTCGGCTCCGTGAACGGCGGGTGGGGCCAGTAGTCGAAGAAGAGGGCGGTGAACAGGAGCGGGGCGGTCTCGCCCGCGGCACGGGCGACGGCGAGCATCACCCCGGTCAGGATCGCGGGCCGGGCCGTCGGCAGCACGACGTGACAGACCACCTGCGAGCGCGTCGCCCCCATGCCGATGGCGGCCTCGCGCATCTTGCGGGGCACCCCCTGGATCGCGTCGGCGGCGGTCAGCACCACGATCGGGACCATCAGGATCGCCAGCGCGAACCCGCCGGCCCACGCCGAGAACGTCCCGGTCGCCAGCACGACGACCGTGTAGGCGAACACGCCGGCGAGGATCGACGGCATCCCCGTGAGGATCTTGGCCGCGAACCGGGCCGCGGTGGAGGCCCGGCTCTCCGGGGCGAACTCGCCGATGAAGACCGCGGCCAGGATGCCGAGGGGGACCGCGATCGCCGACGCGATGGCCACCATCAAGATCGTCCCCACCACCGCGTTGCCGATCCCCCCACCGGGCATCCCCGCGGCCGGGGGCAGCTCGATGAACAGCGACGGCCTCAACTTGGCCCCCCCGCGCACGATCACCATCCAGAGCACTGAGAACAAAGGGGTGAGCGCCAGGATGGTCATCGCCAGGGCCAGTGCGCTCATGGCCGCGCTGAATAGCGACCGCCAGGAGCGAAGCGACCTCCTGAGCTCTAATCTCGCTACCCGAGGCCGGGCCGGTTCCGGCACGGGGGCGGCCACTGGGTCGGAAAGGCTCATCTGTTGACCCCCGCCAGGGCCGCCGAGGCCCGGTTCAGGACGAACTCGCCGGCGATGTTGATCAGCAGCGTGATCGCCAGCAGCACCAGCGCCGCGTACATCAGGGCCCCGATCTCGACCTGATTGGCCTCGGCGAAGTGGTTCGCCAGCAGGGCCGCCAGCGTGGTCCCGGGCGAGAACAGCGACCAGGTGAAGACCTCGGAGTTCCCGATCAGCATCGCCACGGCCATCGTCTCGCCGACGGCCCGGCCGAACCCCAGGATGATCGCGCCGAAGATCCCCGGCGCCGCGGTCGGGAGCACCACGTGCAGGATCGTCTCCCAGCGGGTCGCCCCCATGCCATAGGCGGCCTCGGTCATCTTCCGCGGGACCGCCGCGATCGCGTCGCGCGCGACCGCCGAGATCGTCGGCAGGATCATGATCGCCAGGACCACCGCCGTCGGCAGCATCCCCGGGCCGCTCAGCCGCGTGCCGAAGATCGGGATCCACCCCAGCGCGGCATGGATCGCGTTGGCCGGGGGCCGCATCAGCGGGACCACGACGAAGAGCCCCCACAGGCCGTAGACCACGCTCGGGATCGCCGCCAGCAACTGCACGACGTTCGTCAGCACCCACTCCCACCTCGGCGGCAGGAAGTCCTGGCTCAGGACGATCGCGACCGCCAGCCCGAACAGGGTGCCGATGACCAGCCCCAGGGTCGAGCTGTAGAGCGTGCCGGCGATCTGCGGCCAGATCCCGAAGTTCTGGCGGCCGGGGTCCCAGTCGGTCCGCGCCAGGAATCCCAGGCCATATTTCTGGACCGCCGGCCAGGACGTCTGCCCGATCCGGACCACGACCCAGAGAATCAGCAGCACGACCGACCAGGCCAGCACGGCCGTCAGGGCGCGGAAGGCCCGGTCCGAATAGACTTCGAGCGGGGGGATCGAGCGACCGACCTGGCTGGGGCTGGACATCGCCACTCCTCTCCGACGCCCGGGCGCGGCCCACGCC
>JAFANO010000004.1 GCA_019232645.1 Planctomycetaceae bacterium
AGACCAAGCAGATCGACAAGGTCTTCCGCGCCCTTCAGAAGATCAACCTGGCCGTCCGGGGCCTCTACGGCGAGGGGACGCAGGCCTTCGGCGACTTCTACCAGATCTCGAACCAGCAGACCCTGGGAAAGAGCGAGCAGGAGCTGATCCGGATCCTGACTGACGTCGTCCCCCAGGTCATTCAGTACGAGCGGACCGCCCGCCAGGTCCTGATGAATGAGCGGCGGCAGCACCTCCACGACCAGGTCAGCCGCGCCTACGGCGTCCTCAAGACGGCGCATACGATCTCCAGCGAGGAGACGATGCACCTGCTCTCGAGCGTCCGGATGGGGATCAACCTTGGCCTGATCGACGACCTGGCGATTTCGACGGTCAACGAGCTGTTCATCCAGACCCAGCCCGCCTACCTCCAGAAGCTTCAGGGCACCGAACTGGGCGTCGAGGAACGGAACGTCGCCCGCGCCTCCTACCTCCGCAGCCGCCTCTCCAACGGCCGGCATGTCGACTCTGAATGACCGGCCCAGGGGCCGGCGAGCGAGACGTCATCGTATCGGGCACGGACGTGACCGAGACTCAGAGTCTGTTCCAGAAGCCGAGGTTTTCGCCCAAGATCACCTGGTTTCTTGCGAGGAAACCCGGCCGAAACCAGGCTTTATGGAACAATTCTCCGCTGATGAGATCATGTCCCGCCCTGCGACGATTCCGGGGAGGCGCAGGCCGAATGGGAGCCGGTCCAGGCCGAGTAGGTGGCGACGGGCATCCCCTGGGTGTAAGCCGGCGTCCCCGGTGGCGACCGACCAACCGCGCGACGTCGATCCGGGATACGTGATCGTCGAGCCCGATGAGGTCAAGACCTAGACGCATCCCTCCACGGGCCGCAAGGAGGTGTGGACCTTGACGGCAATGGTGATGGTGGAGGGGTTGCAGTACGCCAAGGCGTTTCCAGGAGAGGGACGCGGTCGTTGAGCGCGGGGAGGGCGACCTTCTGTGGGAAGTGTATCAGAGTCGCCGCGTCGGCCGGGGCCCCCTGAGGTCGGCGGGCGCAGCCGGCGGGCAGCAGGCCGGCCAGGCCGGCCGCATCGACCCGGCGCAGCCACGTGCGTCGGTCGAGCGATTCACCCGGGACGTGGATCCGAGAGGCCGTGTGTTGGATGTTTCGCTTCACGGCGGTATCTCCACACCGGAAGGGTCAATCGATCCGATCGACTTTGCGGGTCCTAGCCCACTTTCAGGAAGGGAGCTGACGGTTGAATCAGGACTATCGTCCGTATCAAGCAGTGGCAGAGCGGGTGGCGGTGGAGGCGGGGGAGCTGCTCTTGCAAGCGTACGGGCAGGTGTCGGCGCGCCAGAAGCGGTCAGGGGACCTGGTCACGGATGCCGACCTGGCCAGCCAGAAATTGATCACCGAGCGGCTCGCCGAGTCGTTCCCCGACCACACGCTGCTGGCCGAGGAGGAGGAGGTCGGCCCCGACCCGTCGAAGCCCTGGCGCTGGGTAGTTGACCCGCTCGACGGAACGATCAATTTCGCGCATGGATTCCCCTACTGGTGCGTCTCGATCGCCCTGGAACACGAGGACCGGCTGGTCGTGGGGGTCGTGCACGACCCCTCGCGAGGGACGACCTATAGCGCCTCAGAGGGGGCTGGGACCACGCGGAACGGCCGGCCGGTCCGCGTCAGCGCGGCCGATCGGCTCCGTGACAGCTTGATCGCGACGGCACTGCCGATCGATTTCCTCGAGGACGTCGATCGCCAGGTGGCGTACTTCCTGCGGTTCTCGAGCAAGACCCACTCGGTCCGTCGGACCGGCTCGTCGGCACTGAACCTGGCACTGCTCGCTTCGGGGGCGTTCGAGGTCTGCTATGCAACCTTCATGCACCCCTGGGACGCCGCGGCTGGAGTGGTCCTGGTCCGCGAGGCCGGCGGGATGGTCACCGAACTGTCGGGCGCGCCATATGACCTCTATGCCGAGGGGATCCTCGCCACCAACGGCCAGGTCCACGCCGAGGCGCTCCGCACCCTGGCCGAGGCGCGGGGGCCGCGCCCGTGAGGCCCGATCCGGCGAGCGGCCAGCTGCAGAACCCCGGGGCGCGGCGCAACGCACCGATTCATCAATTCCTCCGGTGGGGGACGACGTACCGCGAGGAACACGATCGGGCGGACCCGAGACGTTTCCGGGGGACGTGGACCTTGCAGGAGGAGCGCGACAGGTCGTGGCGGGGGACCCTCGGGTGTGGTAGGATCATATTGGCGGCTTCGGTCCCACATCCGACCTCGTGCCCGAACACCCGGGCTCGAATCCCCGGTCCTACTCCCCAGGAGATCGGGCCCTTCGAAAAGGATTGAGGAAGTCCTCTCCTTCGGGAAGGTGCAACGCCTTGCATCGCCTCACTCGGCCGACGATCCTGCGTGCCCTCGCCGCGTCGGCGGTCCTGCTCGCGACGGCGGCGCACGCCGGGACGGATCCGCCCGCCGGCCCGGATGAGTCGCCGACCAGCGAGTCGTCGCCCATCTACGTCTTCCTGAACGCACCCGCGGACCTCGACGCCTTCTGGAAGATGCTGAAAGACCCCGACTTCGTGCTCCTCCGGGGGGGCGAGCTCCGTCGCCGGCTCGACCGCGCCGGGGCGGGGCCGGTCCCGGACTCGTCCGGTGCCTGGGCCGTCGTGGTCGGCTCGGTGGCGGTCGATGGAGAGACCTCGGGCGACGACGCCGACCTGGCGATCGAGTACGGGGTCCAGCTCGGCGTGACCGAGCCGACCTGGGTCCCGATCCGGCTCGACAACCAGATGGTGATCGAGGCCCGCGAGGCCGACCGCGAGTTGCCTTTGCGGGTGGTCGCCGGGGGGGGCTGGCAGGTCGAGTTGCGCGGGGCCGGCGCGCACCGAGTCCGCGTCCGAGCGAAGCTCCCGCTCAAGGCGACGGCCGAGGGGCATCGCCTGGAGTTCGCGATCCCCGAGGCGGCCTCGACCCGGTTCCGGCTCGATGTCGCGGAGCAGGTCGTCGGGGCCGCGGCCGGCGGCGAGCCCGTGGACCGGGCGCCGATGACGATCAAGGGGAGGGCCGCGACGCGATTGTCGGCGCACCTGTCGCCCCGGTCGCGCCTCGAGCTGAGCTGGCAGGTCGAGTCGGAACCGAGTGCCCGGCTCGGGCCCTTGCTGTCGCTCCGGGGGGAGATCGCCGTCGACATCGACCCCGGCTCGTTCCGGACCCGGTCGTCGTGGACGGTCCACTCGGTCCGAGGGGCGACGCGACGCCTGGAGTTCCGCATCGACCCCGAGGACGATGTGCTCGAGCTGAAGCTCGACGACCAGCCCGTCCCGGCGACCATCGAGCGCCTCGAGGCGGCGACCCTGATGACGATCTCCCTGCCCGAGCCGCTCCGCCCGGGCGCTCCCAAGCGGCTGATCATGACGACCAAGCGGCCCCTCGCGACGAAGTCGGCGGCGCGGCCGGCCTTCAATGGCTTCCCGCTGACCAACGCCCAGGAGCAGTCGGGCGTCATCGGGATCGCGCAGGGGGGCGACCTCTGGATCAGCGGCGCGGCGGGCCGAGGGCTCCGCCGGGTCGACCCGAGGACCGAATTGCCCGCCGAGCTCCGCGGCCGGCCGGGCACGGTCCTGGCCTATCGGTTCGTCGATCAGCCGTTCGAGCTCGCCTTGCGGGTCGACCTCTCGCCGCCGCTGGTGCGCACCGACGCCCGGACGACCGTAAGCCTCGACGCGCGCCGGGCGCGGGTCGAGACCTGGCTCCAGCTCCACGACCAGGCGGCGCACGGCCGGCCCTTCGACCTGGTCATCGGCCTGCCCCGGGGGTTGGAGCTGGAGTCGGTCGGCCCCCGCGACGTCGTCGCGATGTCGGCCGAGGCCCCCGAGGGCGAGGCGGCCGAGGGCCTTCGGCGGCTGACCGTCCGGCTGACCCCGCGCGCCCAGCAGGCGGGAGAGATCCCCCTCCACCTGATCGGCCGGCAGGCGATCGACCCCGCGCGACCGGTCGGGGTGGCGCTGTTCCGGCCGCGCGGCACGTTGTCGGAGGGGGGACGGATCGCCGTCCTGACCGACCGCGACCTCACGGTCGACCTGGCCGGCCCGGGCGACGGGGTCGGCGGAGCGGAGGCCTTTCGCCCCGCGCTGCAGGGGCCCCCGGCCGACTGGCCCTGGCCCGCCGATCGGATCCCCGCAGGTCCCCCCGCGCTCTGGCTCCGCCACGATGGCGACCCGGCCGCCCTGCCGCTCCGGGTCACGGTCCATCCCCGAGCGGTCTCGCACGCGACCACCCTGCTCGTCCAGGTCGGCCGCGGCGAGGTCGAGGTCCGGCAAGAGACCGAGTGCGCCGTCCATTTCGGGGCGCTGGACCATCTGGACATCGAGTCGCCCGCCGCCCTCCAGGACCGCTGGGAGGTCGACGAGGGGGAGGTCGCGCGCCCGGAGGACCTGGGGACCGCGCCGGAGGGCCGCCGGCGGTTCCGGCTCAGGTTCGCAAAACCGGTCGCGGACCGTGTCCGGCTCAAGTTCCGCTTCCGCCTCCGGCCGGCGCCCCCGAGGGAGCCCGAGCATCCGGTCGAGGTCGCGATCCCCTGGCTCCGGGTCGTCGAGGGGGCGTCGGCGCCGATGCGGGTCCAGGTGTCCTCGGACCCCGGCATCGACCTCGACGGGGGCGGACCCGGCTGGGCCCGCACCGACGCCGAGGGCTCCGCGACCGCCGGCGAGGCGGGGCCGATCGTCCGGTATACCCTGGTCGGTGATGAAGCCGGCGCTCCCCCGAAGCTCGTCGCCACGACGCACCCGCTGACGGCCTTGCCCTCGCTGCTCGCCTCGCGGGCCCTGCTCCGGACGATCCAGTCGCCGGAGGGCGAGCTGCGGACCTCGGCCTCGTACTGGGTCGAGGCGCACCGATCGACGCTCTCGGTGGCCTTGCCGCCCGGGTCGCGATGGGTCCGCGCGCGGATCGGCGGCGAGGCAATCAGTCGGGTCGAGACGCTGCCCCGGTCGGCGGGATACCGGTTCCGCTTCCCGCCGCAGACCGCCGCCGGCGGAGTGCTCGTCGAGCTGGAATACCGGGTCCCCGGCCCGCTCGCGACGACGACCTGGATCCCTCCCCAGCTCCTCGACGACGGTCTCGTCCAGGAGACGCTCTGGGAGGTCCGCATCCCCTGGAACCGCGCGCTGGTCGGCGTCCCGCCCGGCTGGACCGACGAGAACCGATGGTACTGGGACCGTTACGTCTGGAAGCGACGGCCCTGGATGGGGGCCGCGGCGCTGACCGCCTGGGTCGGAGGCGCCACGCCGAGGGCCCCGAGGTCCGACGGCCCTGACGGTGGAGTGGGCGACGACCACAGCTATCTCTTCGGCCGCTCCGGCCAGCCGGACGACCTCCGCCTGACGATCGCCTCGCGCGCCGGGCTGGTGGCGGTCTGCTCCGGCCCGGTGCTCGGCCTGGGCGTGCTGTTGCTCTTCTGGAGGCCGCCGTTGCGGATCGTCTGGGCGGCCGTCCTGGCGCTCGTCCTGACCGTCGCGGTCGCCGTCCAACCGAGCGTGACCTTGCTTGCGATCCAGTCGTCGGTGGTCGGCGTGGGCTTCACCCTCCTGGCCGTGGTCATGCAGCGTCTGGTGGAACGACGCCGGCGGAGTGCCTCGGCGGTCTTCGGCCGGCCGAGCAGCATGGCCATCCCCCCGGTCGGCTCCATGTTCAGACGGGCGGTCGGGGTTGGGTCCGATGACCCGACCGAGTTAAGGGCCCGGCCCGCCTCCTCGAGCGCGGACCACCCCCCCAACAACCTGTCCGAGGCGCCGCAGGACGCCGGCATCCAGGGGGCCCCCCCGGAACAAGACGGAACGATCGCTGTTCACTCGTCGAGTTCGCGAGGGGAGCGGTGAGCATCACGTCCGGCCGAACCTCCGTCATCCTGGTGCTGGCCACGCTGGTCCTCCCGGGCGCGGGGCCGCCCGAGGTGGTCCGCGTCCGCGTCCCCGCGTCCAAGGTCGGCGCGTGGTTCCCGCCGGGGACGGAGACGCACGGACTGGCGGCCGATCGATTCGAGGCGCTCGTCCGGACGGCTCGAGAGGGCGCGGCGCGGCGGGCGCGCTCGGCGCCGCCGCGACTGCTCCGGGCGCGCCACTTCGCGCGGTGGGAGTCGGGGGTGCTGGTCGGGCGATCGGAGCTGGTGGTCGAGCCCTCGGCGGCGGGGCCCTCGGCGTTGGTGCTCGAGCCCTGGACGCCCGCGATCGAGCCCCCGGAGGACGGGTCGACCCCGCTCCGTGTCCAGGACTCGGGCCGAACGACGCTCCTGGTCGAGGCCTCCGAGGTTACGACGCTCGAGCTTCCCTGGCAGCTCCTCGCCCGGCCTTGGTCCAAAGGGCGAGGCTTCAGCCTGGGCCTGCCCGCGACCGACACGGCCAGCCTCAGGCTCGAGCTGCCCGAGGGCTGGGTGCCCGAGGGGCCGGAGGGGATCCGCCAGGGGCCGGACCCTTGCCCCGGGACCGGGCGGGCCACCTGGCGGTTCGACTGCACGGTGGGCCTGATCGACCTCCGACTCCGCGCGCGGGACGAGGGCCGCGACCCGCCACGCGACCCCCGGATCTGGGTCTCCGGTCCGACCCGGATCGAGCTCGGGGAGGCGTCGGCGAGCTGGACGACGGAGTGGTCGGTGAGCGTCGAGCCCCGAGGGCCCCGGCGGTTCGCGTTCGAGCTCGATCCAGGCCTCGAGCTCATCGACGTGAACGGACCAGGGGTGGCCGAGACTCGGGTCGAGCCACTCGGTCCCGCGGCTCGGGTGGTGGTCGCGCTGGGGCGCGACGTCACCGGCCCGACTCCCGTGACGATCCGGGCCACCGCGCCGGTGCCGGCCGAGGGGACCTGGTCGGTCCCGGCCGCCCGGCCGCTCGATGCGCTCTGGACGGGGGGCGTGACGACCGTGCGGCTCGACGGGTCGCGGGCCTTGCGG
>JAFANO010000035.1 GCA_019232645.1 Planctomycetaceae bacterium
CTTCGTCGCCTCGCCGTCGACCGTCGTCGCCTGCGCCGCCGGCTGGAACGTCATCGGCACGCCGGTGCCGACCAGCACCACGGCGATGACGAGCGCCACCGGCACGAACACCAGCACCAGGCTCCGCATCAAGTCCACGTAGAAGTCGCCCAGGTGGGCGTCGCCCCGCAGGCCGCGCAAGGTCGCCAGCATGATACAGAGCCCGACCGCCGGGGTGACGAACATCAGCCAGACGATGCACGCCAGCTGGCTGAAGTAGGACAGGTGCTGCTCGCCCGAGTAGTGCTGGAGGTTGGTGTTGGTGACGAATGAGCAGACGGTGTTGAAGACCACGGCGGTGTCGGCCCCCGGGTGGTCCACGCCGGCGGTGTCCTTGTAGCCCAGCGCCCCCAGCGACCCCTTGCCGTCGGGGTTCAGCGGCAGGTGCTGCTGGGCATAAAGCAGGCCGAAGGTCAGGACGAACAGCGCGACGTTGAAGGCCAGAAAAGCGAGGGCGTATTGCTTCCAGTCCATGCGGGCCGGCGTGCGGCGGCCGAGCAGGCGGCAGAGGAACATCGGAACCGCGTCGAGGCGCTTGCCGACGCGGTCGGGCGCGGGGTCGAGCGAGCGGAACATCGACCAGCCGAGCGGCAGCGAGGCCAGGATCGGCAGGGCGAACGCCCAGAACGGATGGATCCAGGACATCGGTGTCTCCACGAGGGCGACCTCCAATCGTGAGTCTCGGTTGTCAGAAGCTCTCGGGGCGGATCATCGCATACCCGAGGTAGAACAGGGCGGCCACTGTCAGGACCGCGGTCAGGTACAGCATCGCGTCGACTCCGAAAACGTCGTGGTCAGATCCGGTCGCACGCGGCGACCAGGCCGAAGAACAGGGCGAAGATGGCGATCCCCAGACCGAGCGTGGCGGGTGCCATGAGCGGTTTCCTTTCATTTCCCATCTGGAATGCGGACAAGGTGAGGTCCACGGCTCGACCCGCGCTCACCTCGGGCCGGATCTTCATCCGGCGGCGGGGTTGATGGACCGATTGTGGAAGTCGAGGCCGAAGCGGTCGCAATACCTCCTGAGGTTGTCGTGCGCGGGGCCGTAGTGGGGGTCGGCGCGCAGGGCCGCCCGATAGGCATGATACGCCGCGTGGTCTTGGCCCAAGCTCTCGCGCAGGACGCCCATCAGGGTCTGGGCCTCGGCGGAGTTGGGTGCCAGGTCGATCGCCTGCTCGAGCAGCGACTCGGCCTCGGCGAACTGGCGCCGGTTCAGCGCCCGCTTGGCCGGGGTCAGGTCGACGATGGGCGGCCCGACCGTGACGACGGCCGAGGGCGCCGGAGGGATCGGGACCGGCTCGGGCTCGGGCGCGGCCCCCCCCTCGGCGTGTCGTCGGACCACGTCACCGACCACCTTGCGGAGCGCCGCGGGCGTCAGCGGCTTCGAGAGGAAGTCGATGGCGCCATATTTCATCGCCTGGACCGCGTCGGGGATGCTGCCGTGCGCCGTGACGATCACGACCGGGACGTCGTGGCCGGCGTGGCGAAGCCGCCGGAGCGTCTCCATGCCGCCGATGCCGGGCATCTTGAGGTCCAGCAGGACGAGGTCGAACGGCGACGCGTTCAAGAAACCCAGCGCCGCCTCCCCGTCTTCCGCTTCGAACACCGCGTAGCCATCGGATTGCAGCGTCGTCCGGAAGACGAGCCGAGCGTTCGGCTCATCGTCCACGATCAGGATCCGACCCGTGTTGCCCATGGTCGACTGCTCCTCGAGGGACGGGCACGGACGCCCTTCGCCTCGCCTCTACGATCGCCGAAGTCGAGGGGCACGCCTGCAGGCGCCGGAGGTGTCTCGCACGTCCTGGCGCTCCACGTTGGGCCTATCCGGCCCGGCCAGGGCCGCGTGGAAGTCGAGGCGGATGTTCGGCTCGTCATCAATAATCAGGATGCGCCTGTCCTCGCTCATGATCATGAAGATTCTTCCTCGCCCGGGACCGCGCCCTTCGGCAGGACGAAGGTGAACGTGGTCCCCACTCCCGGGCTGCTGGTCGCGTGGATCGTGCCGCCGTGCGCCACGACGATCTCCCGGGCGATGGCCAGGCCGAGCCCGGCGCCGCCGCCGGAGCGCGAGCCCGGCACCCGGTAGAATTTCTCGAAGATGTGCCCGAGGTGCTCGGGCGGGATGCCCTCGCCGGTGTCCTCGACCAGGAACCGGACGACGTCGCCGTCGTCCGAGGCCGCGACCCGGATCGTGCCCCCCCGGCCGGTGTGCGCCAGCGCGTTGCCGATCAGGTTATCGAAGACGTGCCCGACCCGCTCGCGGTCCACCAGGACCGGCGGCAGCCCGAACGCCACGTCACCCTTCAGATTGACGCCCGCGTCCTCCGCCCTCGACCGGAACCGCTCGACCGCCTCGGCGACGAGATCGGCCGAGGCGACGGGATGGGTGTCGAGCGTGAGCCGCCCTTGCTCGAGCCGGGTCAGGTCGAGCAGGTCATTGATCATGGCCAGCAGCCGGTCCGTATCCTGCCGGGCGGCCAGGAGGAGCTCGATCTGCTTCGAGGTCAGCGGGCCGACGACCTCCTCCAGCAGCAGGTGGACGGCCATCTGGAGGCTCGTCAGGGGCGTCTTCAGCTCGTGGCTGACGGTCGAGACCATGTCGCTCTTGAGCTGATCGACGAGCCGGAACTTGGTCACGTCCTGGAGCACCATCGCGGCGCCGAGCAGTCCCTGGTCGTCCCGGATCGCCAGCACCCGGGGCAGGAAGTAGCGCTCCTGGCCGTTCTCGCGGAAGCAGAGGGCGTGCTCCAGGCTGCTCGGCAGGTAGTCGGGCTGGCCGCCGATCACCTCGGTCAGCGGGGCCTTGAGGAGCGGCGGCGGGGTCCAGGGGATCGACCCGTTGTCCGACGGCGTCACGCCGAGGATCTGGCGCGCCGCCGGGTTGGCCCGCTCGACCGCGCCGGTCGGGTCGACGACCACCACCGGGTCGGGGAACGAGTCGATCGTCGCCTGCGCCGTCTGCTGGGCCCGGAGCAGCCGGGCGGTCCCCGCCTGCTGGAACTCGCGGATGGTCCGGGCCATCGTGTTGAACGCGGCGGCCAGCTCGCCCAGCTCGTCGCGGGTCGTGGCGGGCACCACCTGGTCGAGCTCCCCTCGCGCCATGGCGCGGGCGCCCCGGGTCACCGCCCGGATCGGCTCCAAGATCGACCGGCTCAGCATCAAGGCGATCAGCGTGGCGACCGCCGCCGCGCCCAGGAGCGCGACGACCATCAGGCGGATCGACACGTCCGCGGCGTTCCGCGCCCGGGCGTCCTCGTCCTCCATGTTCTTCTGGTTCAGGTCGAGCACGGCGTCGGCCTCGCGCTTGATGTCCTTGAACGTCGGCAGGAGCTGGGTGAAATAGAGCCGGGTCCGCTCCTCCCGCCGCGCAGGGGCCAGGGCGAAGAAGCGTTCGGCCAACCCGAAATAGCGCGTCCGGAGCTCCGTCAGCGTGTCGACCATCTGCTGCTCGCCCGGCAGGGTCACGTTGTGCTGCTCGATCCTGAGGTTCCGCTCGAACACCGGGCGATACTCGCGGAACTGCTCCTGCGCCTGGGCCTCCTCGCCGCCGATGGCGAACAGGAACGAGGAATCCATCCGCTCCAGCGACTCCTTCATCCCCTCGGCGGCCAGGACGCTCCGGTAGTTCTCCTTCAGGATCACGTCGATGTTGTTGCCGAGCCGCGAGAACATGACGATCGCCCACAGACCGAGCCCGACCATGATCGCGAGCAGGGGAGT
Source organism: Planctomycetaceae bacterium (assembly GCA_019232645.1). Taxonomy (GTDB): domain Bacteria; phylum Planctomycetota; class Planctomycetia; order Isosphaerales; family Isosphaeraceae; genus JAFANO01. Next base: position 3,760 of record JAFANO010000035.1, read on the forward strand.
GATCCCGATCAATAACTTGGTCTGAAGCGTCTTGATCATCATCCGCTCCTGAACAACGAACATACTTTTTTCGCAACGCGCGCGCCAACGCCCAACATCTGGACGGAGGACCGCGCCAGGATTCGACTTACGTCACGAGCCTCGGGTGAGGTGGCGGGGGGGACGGGGGCGCTCGGGGGTGCAACTTGCAGGAGGCGTCGTGCGAATTGCACGACACCTCCGTTCCAGGTGTCGCGGGGCCGGTGTTCCCGGCGGGACGCCGTCACTCCGGGCGCGGTCGGGATCCGACGTCGCTCGACCCGTCTTCGAGGACAAGAGGACGGTTCACCGCCGCGATCCATCGATCATCCCTCCTCGGAGGACTCCTCGACGTCGGGACCTCGACCATACCGGAGGGCACAGAAGAAACCGATGCCGAGGCCGATCACGCAGAGGGGAGGCAACCAGAGCAAACCAAACGAATCGACTCTGGATCGATCTGGCCGCTCCGGATCATACAAAAGCAAGACTTTCTCACCCACTTTATGATTCCAATAATTCCAGCCGAGACCGGATCGATGCCGGTGCCTCGAGTGGGCGCGATCCTCGAAAGAATAAAAGGGATAATAAATCGCCCTCCCTTCGGAGTCGGTCTCGCCGCGCAATCCCGTCACGGTGCCCTCCACCCTGACGGCGTGCAGGACAAACCAGGCGTTGCACGACAGCCAGATGGTCCCGACCGCGACGAGCGATGTCCCCAGGACTCCGAGCAGGATCATACGCGTGCTCATGGAAAATCCTCGCGGGATGCGCCCCGAGGGACATGTTCGCAGGCGTCGGGCCACCGCAGGGGTCGGCCTGGCAGCGGACCACGGTCACCTTCACGGATGCGAGGCGCCGCGATTCGCCCACGAGTCCCGGCCGGTCATCCTCGGGTCATGCTAACCGAAACCGGGGTGGTCCACCAACGGGCCGGGGTGGCGGGACGCTCCCGAGGGCCCCGGGAGTATCTCGAGACGAGGCTCAAAGGCCGTATTGTTTGCGCTTGCGATAGAGAGTGCTGGGATCGATCCCGAGGGTCCGTGCGGCGGCGTCGA
>JAFANO010000245.1 GCA_019232645.1 Planctomycetaceae bacterium
CCGGCTCGAGGTCCTGCCCGGCGCCCGGGTCCTGAACGCCCCGGCCACGACACAGCAGATCGTCGTCCTGGGCCACCTGGCCGACGGCACGGTCCGCGACCTGACCCCGATCTGCTACTACAACTCTTCGAATCCCGAGCTCGCCGACGTCGACGCCGACGGGTTCGTCACCTTCAAGGCGCGGGGCGAGGTCGCGATCATCGCGCACTACCTCGACCTGGTCGCCAACGTCCGGCTGACCCACCTGGTCGAGGTACCCGGGTTCCGGGCCGTCGAGGTCCCCCGGGACAACGTGATCGACCGGGCGGTCTTCGCCAAGCTGAACCGGCTGCGGATCGCCCCGTCCCAGCCGTGCACCGACGCCGAGTTCATCCGCCGCGTCTCCCTCGACGCGATCGGCGAGCTGCCCAGCCCCCACGAAGTCGAGGCGTTCCTGGCCGACCCGTCGTCCGACCGCCGCGCCCGGGTCGTCGACCGGCTGCTGGGCCGACACGAGTTCTACGACTTCTGGACGCTGAAGTTCGCCGACATCCTCCGCGCCAACAGCCGGCTGATCCAGAGCAAGGGGACCTCCGGCTTCAACCGCTGGATCCGGGCCCACCTCGAGCGGAACACGCCGATGGACCGGTTCGTCCGCGACCTGCTGACGTCCGACGGCTCGGCCTCCGAGAACCCGGCGGCCAACTACTACCGGATCAGCCGCGACCCCGAGAGCTCGGTCGAGACGACCGCGCAACTGTTCCTGGGCGTCCGGATCCAGTGCGCCAAGTGCCACAACCACCCGTTCGAGCGCTGGACCCAGGACGACTATTACGGCTTCGCCGCCTTCTTCGCGAGGGTCCGCCAGAAGAAGGGGAGCCTGCCCGATGACGAGATCATCTTCACGGCGAAGGACGGCGAGGTCCGCCAGCCAAGGACGGGCCAGGTGATGCGGCCCAAGGCGCTGGGCGGCCCGGTCTTCGAGGACGGCCCGTCCACCGACCGCCGGGCTCAGCTCGCGTCATGGCTGACCGGTCCCGACAACCCGTTCTTCGCCAAGAGCCTGGTCAACCGCGTCTGGTACCACCTCGTCGGCCGGGGGATCGTCGAGCCGGTGGACGACTTCCGCGACTCGAACCCCGCCTCCAACGACGAGTTGCTCGACGGCCTGGCCGCATCGTTCGTCCGGGACGGCTTCGACCTCAAGGCGCTGATCCGCGCGATCCTCACGAGCCAGACCTATCAGCTCAGCGCCCGGACCAACGAGCTGAACGCTAACGACACGCTCTACTTCTCGCACGCCTCCACCAAGCTCCTGCCGGCCGAGGTCCTGCTCGACGCCATCTCGACGGTCACCGGGACGGTCACCCCCTTTGACGGCCTGCCGACGGGCACCCGAGCCATCCAGATCCCCGACAGCAAGATGGAGAACCCCTTCCTCAAGACGTTCGGCCGCCCGGCGCGGGAGCTGGCGTGCGAGTGCGAGCGCGAGAGCGACGCGAACCTCTCGCAGGCGCTGCAACTGATCGGCGGTGCGACGGTCAACGGCAAGCTCCGCGACGACAACGGCCGGATGGCGCGGCTCGCCGAGGGCGGCAAGTCGCCCGAGGAGATCACGCGGGAGCTGTACCTGGTCGCCCTGGCCCGCGAGCCCACCGCCTCCGAGATGGCCGCCGCCGTCTCGCACCTGGGCACGTCCACCGACCGCCGCCAGGCCGTCGAGGACCTGGGCTGGGTCCTGATCAACTCGAAGGAGTTCCTGTTCCGGCATTGAGGAGGCCGGCATGACGCCAGCTGGCTGTCGTCGATGACGTCACCCTGAACCGCATGAAAATGGAGTTGGGTTGTCGTTATACTGGAGCCGCGTCCCTGCGAGGGACTGAGGCCGTGTTTGTCTCTGGTGCGGTGCGTCCAGCCCGCGGAAGAGTCCCATTGATTAAGGCGTACCGCGTGGGCCTTTACAGTTATTGGTGAGCAGGTGCTTGAGGAGTGCTTGCAAACATGGTAAGATCTTAGTTTTCCCATGAGGTAGAGTTGGCTTGGGATCGCGCCGACAGCGGCACGACGCCGCATACCTGGACCGGTCTGGGGCGGATTCGATGAATGAGCAGGGCATCCTCGCCGAGGATGATCGTACCATTTTGACCGCCGAGAGCTTCCTCCCGGGGACGATCGTCGAACTGCGGGGCCTTCGCTGGGAGGTCATCGAGGCGACCCCGATGGGCGATCAGACCCTGCTGCGCCTGCGGGGCTCCGGCGGGGCTTTCGCCGGCTGCGAGGTCGATGTCCTGTCGCCCTTCGAGCGGGTCGATCTCGTCTCGCACGAGATCGACCCGACTCGGCCGACCCATCTGTCCAACTGGCTGGTCTACCACCAGGCGTTCCTGCTGGAGCAGGCCCTCGGCGCGGCCGCCCTGGTCGCCGTCCAGCCGGGACGACTGCGCATCGAGCCGTACCAGCTCGTCCCGGTCGCCCGCTGCATGCGGATGACTCGCCCCCGGCTGCTGCTGGCCGATGACGTCGGCCTGGGCAAGACGATCGAGGCCGGCCTGATCGTCACCGAGTTGATCGCCCGGCGCCGCGCCGGTCGTGTCCTGATCGTCACCCCCGCCGGGCCGCTCCTGGAGCAGTGGAAGGCCGAGATGGCCGAGCGGTTCGGCCTGCGGCTTGTGGTGGCCGACCGGGGCGAGCTGGACCGCATCCGCAAGGGGACGGAGCTGGGGACCAACCCCTTCGACCACCTGCCGCTCGTGCTAGCCTCGATGGACTATCTGAAGCAGGACCGCGTCCTGGATTGGCTGGAGCGGGCCCGCTACGACCTGATCATCCTCGACGAGGCCCATCACTATAGCGACACCGGGGCCGAGGACGACGACCGAGGCGACGCCAATCAGCGGCGCAAGCTCGCGCTGGTGTTGGCCAAGGCGGCCGATGCCCTGGTGCTGCTCTCCGCCACGCCGCACGACGGCCACGACCGCAGCTTCGCTTCGTTGCTGGAGCTGCTCGACCCCTCGTTGACCGATGGCCGGGGGCAGGTGCGGGGCCAGGGCTATCGCGACTTCGTGGTGCGCCGCCTCAAGCGACACGTCAAGGTGACCCACCCGCAGACGGGCCACCCGGTCGGCTTCCCCGAGCGGCAGGTCGTCCCCGTGCCGGTGATCATGGACGACGCCCGCCACGCCGCGTTCCTGGCCGCCCAGCGTGAGCTTCTGGGCTTCGTCGCCCCGGAGCTGAAGCGGGCGATGCGGTTCCGGCGGTACGACGACGCCCTGGCGTACCTGGCCCTGCTCAAGCGATCCGTCTCGACGGCCTACGCCCTCCATGCAACCGTCACCATGGTCCGCGACCGTTTTCGATCCCTGGCCGAGGAGGCCCAGGAGGAGGCCGAGGCCAAGCGGGGCCGCATCCGTACGCTCAAGGCGTTGCAGCGCAAGGCGGCCAAGTTCGGCGTCCTGACGCCCGCCGAGGAGGCCGAGCGGGAGCAGATGGAGGTCGAGGACCTGGCCCAGCAGCTCGCGCTCTGGTCCAAGGAGGGACGCGGCAAGCGGCGCGAGGCCGACCAGCGCGAGGACCTCGCCGAACGGCTGGACCGGGTCGTCGAGTTGGCGGCGAGCGGCCTTGGCCAGGACCCCAAGCTCGATGCGGTGGTCGAGAACCTCCGAGCCATCCGCCGCGCCGCGCCCGACGCCAACGTCCTGATCTACACCGAATACGCCGACAGCCTGGCGCAAGTTAAAAAGCGGCTCGACGACGAGAAGCTCGGGGCGGTCCTGACCCTCCAGGGCTCGGACGACGAGCCGGCGAGGCGGGCGACGACCCACGAGTTCCGTACCCGGCCCCGGACGATCCTGGTCTCGACCGATGCGGCCAGCGAGGGGCTCAACCTCCACGAGCGCTGTCACCACCTGATCCACCTGGAGCTGCCCTGGAACCCCAACCGGCTGGAGCAGCGCAACGGCCGCATCGACCGCTACGGCCAGTGGCGCGAGCCGGTGGTCCGCTACCTGTACCTCAAGGGGACCTTTGAGGAGCGGGTGCTGGCCCGGCTGGTGGCCAAGTTCGAGCGGCAGCGGACGCAGCTCAAGTTCGTGCCCAACACGCTGGGGCTGAACCGGCTGGAGCTGCCCGACGAGGGCGTCCTGGAGGGCCTGTTCCGGGTCGTCCCGGAACTCCAAACCGACGGGCCGGGGTTCCGCTTCGAGACCGAGGAGGACCGGGCGGACGACCCGGACGTGCAGGCGCTCCTGGAGGAGATCGACCACAGCCTGAAGCGATTCGAGACGACGGCCCGGACCCACGACTGGCTGGGGGACGAGGGCCTGCACGCCGGGGAGATCGACAACCGGCAGGCGGAATCGGCGCGGCAGGCCGGCCGGCAGGTCGGCGAGGTCGACCTGGGTCAGTTCGTCCAAGACGCCGTCAAGATCGAGGGCGGCCGGGTCGTCGAGACGCCGTACGGGTTCGACCTGATCCTGCCCGACGCCTGGTCGCGCGGTCTGGGCGACCTGCCCGGCTGGGACGAGGAGCGGGGGCGGCTGCGGATCACGCGCGACCTGGACGTCACCCAGACTGATCGCAAGGAGACGGTCGGCTTCCTGGGCCGGGCGCACCCGATCGTTCAGCGGGCCATCGAGCGGGTCCGGCACCTGGCCCTGGGCCAGTACCAGGGGATCGACCGCCGGGTCTCGGCCGCCTATGCGCCCGACGGCCAGCCGGCCCTGGTCGCGACCTTCCTGGGCCGTCGTTCCAGCCGGGTCGGCCGCGAGATGGAGCGGGTGCTGGCCGTCCGGGTCGGCGCCGACCTCCGCCCGACGGCCGTGATCGAATCGCACGGCTGGCTCCCCGACATCGACGACGGCGCCCCGACCCGCGAGGTCTGGGAGAAGCACTTCGCCGCCTGGGGTCCGCAGGCGATCGAGCGGGCGGGCGAGGCGGTCCGGGAGGCGTTCCGCTCGATCGCCGGCGAGTTCTCCCGAGACCACGATCGGATGCTGGACGGGGAGCAGAGGCGGCTCGACGACTGGCTCAAGGGCCGGGCCGACGAGATCTGCGGTGAACTCCACGACGCGGGGCCGACGCTCTTCGACCGCGTCGAGCCGGCGGGGGAGCCCCCCACGCCGACGGAGCGGCTGCGCGAGTTCGTCGCCGGCCGGGGCGCCGGGACGAAGCTGCGGGCCGCGGCCGAGACCGTACTCGGCTTCTACGAGCGGGAGGTCAAGCGGCTGGGCGACCGGCGGGATTTGCGCGCGCCCGAGTTGGCGCCACTGGGCCTACTGATG
>JAFANO010000259.1 GCA_019232645.1 Planctomycetaceae bacterium
GCTCGGCGGATTCGGGGCAATCAAGGGAGCGTAGTACACATGGGCCTGATCTACCGCGACGGCCGACCGTACCTGTACCGCTCCAAGAGGACGGGCGGCCGGGTCACGTCCGAATACGTGGCGAGCGGCGAATCCGCCGTGCTCATCGCCCAGATGGAAGCCATCGAGCGGGGTGAACGAGACGATCAACGCGACAAGATCCAGGCGGAACTCGCAGCCCTCGAAGCTGACGAGAGTCATCTGCTCGACTACTTCAACCGGGTCGAAGACCTTGCCCGAGCCGCGCTGTATGCCGCCGGCTTCCACCGACCCAAGCGAGAATGGAGGAGACGCCGTGAGCGCCGACAAGCTGCCGAAGCCCCTTCCCGACATCAACACCCCCGAAGGGGCCACAGAGGTCCTGAAGCTCGCCGCGAAGGGCCGTGAGGACATGCTTCCCCTGGTCAGGAAGCTCTTCGACCCGGAGAATCCGGGCAGTAAGGACCTCATCGAAAGGTATGGTAACAGCTACGCCCATGCCCGCGACGAGCTGATTAAGAGTGCAGCGGGAACGAGCCTGGCGTTCCAGGAGGGGCTCCGGCGCAAGATCGACGCGGTACGCGACGAACTCGCCGGCTCGAAGCCGACACCACTTGAGCGAATCCTCTGCGAGCGGGTGGCGCTATGCTGGTTCGATGCCAATGAGACCGATCGCCGCTACATCGACCAGACCGACATTTCTTTCAAAACGGCCGAATTTGGGTGCAGACCGCTTGGCTGCACGTATTGCATGATCATGCGGCTTGAGGGATTTGCGTCGGGGTCTTGCTTCGGATCTGAACCACCTCACCGCGTTCCAGATCATGGCTGCGCTGCTCCTGGCTCCATCTTGTGAAGTCCTCCCAGTCCCCGTTGACCTCGATGCACCGCAGCAGCAACACCGCCTCCGCTCGCTCCTCGATCCACCTCATCCCGCTGTTGTCCAGCCGCTCACCGATCACGTATCGCGCCGCCCCTTCGACCACACCCGAGGCGATCACCAGATCCTCCCTCCGCAAGCGACCGTAGTCCATCAGCTTCACCCGGGCCTCCAGGTAGCCGATGACCTTCGTCAGGACTTGACGCTTCTGCCTCGTCCCGGGGCCGCGAGGACTGATCCCCTGGATCTCCTGCTCCAGCCGTCCGAGCAGCGCCCGCACATGCCCCTTGTAGAGCAACTCCTCCAAGCCCCCGACCCACTCCGCTAACTCGCGGCTGCCTTCCCGATGGAAGAGCCGGCCCACCTCCCAGAGTTTCTCTTGCGCATGCCGCACGTCCAGGGTCAGCGTCGCGCCCCGGAACAGCCGCCGCCGCTCCAGGCAGGTCTCCCCGTCGATGACGATCTGGACCGTCTTGGCGGTCCCGGGAGGGAATCCCCGGCGCGTGGCCTGCGTCCGCGCCCAGTCCAACGCCGACCTCCGGGAACCGAACGTCCCGAACACCTTCTTGGGGATCGGGCCATGCAGGCGGCCATCCCCGCCGCGCCGCAACGTGGACATCACCACCAGCGTGGCGCTGCGGCCATTCTTGCTCTTGTCCCCCTTCTTCCGCCGCCGCTTCCGGCCCCGTCGCCCCCGTCTCGCCCGGCCCCGATGCCGCTGGCACAGGCAGCCCTGCTCGTGGCCGGTTCGCGGGCGGCGACGCCGCGTCAGTTCCTGCTCGGTGGCGGTGGGGACCGCCTTGCCATCGATCTCAATGACCAGGACTGCGCCCTCGCCTTCGGGCAAGGGACCTTCGCTCAGGTAGACATAAGCGGGCCGGGCCAGCCCCAGGACCCACTCCTCGATCGCCGAGGCCGGCGGGGCGGCCCCCAGGAACATCTCCCCGAGCCCGCTGGCGACCTGGAAGCTCACCCGCGTGGCCAACCGGCAGAACCAACCGATGAGCAACGGGCTGTAGGCGTCGCGGGTCAGCCCTAACGCCACGTCGAGGGGGTGGACACCGGGCCCGCCGCCGTGGCGCGGCACGAGGAAGGCCCGGACATAAGCGACCGGCCCGCAACTGGTCTTGAGCGTCCGCCCGGCGGCGGGGTCCGCCACGCGATAGCCGCGGGCCTGCCAGGCCGCCGGATCGAGCCGATCATGACGCGTCCGGAGGAAGAGCTGGATCAGCAGGCATCCCAGGGACCGCAAGAGTTCCAGCAAGCCCGTCTCGAAGTTGAGGAATGACGCGGCCCCCGGGTCATTCGCGCAGTACGCGATGATGCCGTCGAGCTGCTCATGGGCCTGGCGCCGCAGATCCTCGACAGTCGGTGGACAGGCCGCAGCGGGCGGATTACGCTCACAGTCGCTCATGGGGACCGACTCCTGACCGTTCCCGTTTGGGAGATGTTCAGCGGTCAGGATAAGTCCCCTGAGCGTCACCATTGAGCCCCCCGTTGGGAATAATGGCCCTTCCCACGCCCTAGCGCATAAGGCCCGATCCCCGAGACAGCGGCTTTCCCCGGCGATTTCAAGGACTTGCGATCACACGAGGGTTGCAGCCAAACGGGCTGCACCCGCCGAATTTCGGGAGAATCGACGCGACCGCGCCCACAAGCGATTTCTCGCCGCTTGCAAGGCCCTGGCAGCAGTGCGACGGATGACTGTTCCTGCCCTGCAGATCAACGTCGCCAAGCGACAGGTCAATCAACAGCTCATCTCACCTTCACCGGCCTAGTGGGTCGTCAATCTTCATTTGACGGGTAGAGCTTCTGGAGCTTCTTGCGTGCGGCAGCCAAGCTCATCTTCTACAGTTTCGGCCTCGTTTTCGACGTAAGTCCTTTGGTGATGGGCTGGGGATCGCCTCGGAACGTCATGCATAGTGCCACGTCATATCGGAAATATCCTTGAAATAACCGGATTGGAGGCTATGATCATGGTGTCTCAACAACGAGGGTGCCATGTTCTTCCGCACCAAGACCTCCGGACCACGCTCTTATCTCCAGCTCGTCGAGAACCGCTGGGAGGACGGGCGACCCCGCCAACGGGTCATCGCCACCCTGGGGCGACTCGACCAACTCCAACAGTCCGGACAACTCGACGCCCTGCTGGCCTCGGGCGCCCGCCTGGCCCAGTCCGTCCTCCTGCTTTCGGCCCACGCCAAGGGGCAACTCCCGACCATCACCACCCGCCGCATCGGACCAGCCCTGATCTTCGAGCGGCTCTGGCGGGAGACGGGATGCCGGCGGGTCATCGAGGGACTCCTCGACGGCCGCCGCTTCGAGTTCGACGTCGAGCGGGCCATCTTCCTGACGGTGCTCCATCGCCTCTTCGCTCCCGGGAGCGACCGGGCCGCCGACACGTGGCGGACCGACTACAAGATCGACGGGTGCGAACAGCTGAAACTCCATCACCTGTACCGAGCCATGGCGTGGCTCGGTGAGGAGTTGCCCCACGACCAGCAGACGGGCAAGACGCCTTTCGCCCCACGGTGCACCAAGGACCGGATCGAGGAGGAGTTGTTCGCCTACCGGCGGGACCTCTTCACCGGACTGCAACTGGTCTTCTTCGACACCACCTCTATCTACTTCGAGGGCAATGGTGGGGAGGACATCGGCCAGCGAGGCTTCAGTAAGGATCATCGTCCCGACCTGTACCAGATGGTCGTGGGGGCGGTGCTCGATGGACAAGGGCGGCCGATCTGCTGCGAACTGTGGCCCGGCAACACGACCGATGTGACGACGCTGATCCCCGTCGTGGATCGCCTGCGGAGTCGCTTCGGGGTTCGGCGGGTCTGCATCGTGGCCGACCGAGGTATGATTAGCCAGGAGACGATCGAGGCCCTGGAGAAACCCGAGCGGGGCTGGCTCTACATCCTGGGTGCCCGGATGCGGTCGCAGAACGAGGTGAAGGACGAGGTGCTGTCCCGAGCCGGTCGCTATCGGGTCGTGCACTCCAAGCGGGCCGAGAGCACGGCCCCTTCGCCCCTGAAGATCAAGGAGGTCTGGGTGGACGACCGCCGCTACATCGTCTGCCTCAATGAAGACGAAGCGCGCAAGGATGCCGCCGACCGGGAGGCCATCGTCGCAGCGCTGCGGGAGCAACTCCGCTCGGGGGACAAGTCGCTGATCGGCAACAAGGGCTACCGCCGTTACCTGAGCGGCAGTAACTCCCCTCACTTCCAGATCGATGAGGCGATGATCGCCGAGGAGGCGCGCCCCGACGGCGAGTGGGTGCTCCGCACCCCCACCGATCCGGATTCGGCCGCGGTGGCGTTGCAGTCCAAACAACTCCGGATGGTGGAGCACTGGTTCCGCTCGTGCATGGCGCTGCTCCAGACCCGACCGATCGACCCCAAGCGTGACGAGACGATCCGGGGCCATGTCGTCTGCTCGTT
>JAFANO010000263.1 GCA_019232645.1 Planctomycetaceae bacterium
CGAACGACGTCTGGTTGCTGCCGGGCGTCGGCGGCGGCTTCTTCAACGACCAGGACCCGACCATCTTCCCCGTGGGCAGGAACCCCGGCCCGCTGTTCGTCGGCAACTTCATGGGCCGCCCGGGGCAACTCGACCTGGTGACAGTGAACGCCGGGTCGAACGACCTGACACTGATCCCCGATTTCCTCCACGGCGGGCAGGCCCAGGAGATCTCCTCCGGAGGGACCGACCCGGTCGCGGCGCTGGCCGGCGACTTCCTGGAGGACGGTCGGACCGACCTCCTGGTGGCCAACAACGGCGACGGTCGGCTGGCACTGTTCCTGGGCGGCCTCGACGGGCTTAATCTCACCGAGTCGATGGTCAACCCCGCGGTGCCGCACCCGACGGCCTTGGCCCTGGATGTCCTGACCGGCAACCTGCTCCAGTTCTTCGCCGGGACCGAGGGGGTCGAGACAGCGACGCTGCTGGCGTTCGACCTGGGCGGCGAGGGTGGGGGCGTGGTCGGCGGGGGCGGAGTGGCGGTGCCCGTCTCCTCACCCGTCCAGCAGGTCGCCCAGCTGCAGCCGCTCAGCGAGTCGTCCCTGGCGCTGATCGCCACGCTATTGAGCGTGACGACGGACACGACGCCGAATGGGTCGGAGGCGACGAATGCCGTGGCTGCCCGCCCGAACCAGCCCACGCCCGAGGTGATCGTCGGCCACGGGACGGGAGACGAGGCCGAGGACGTCGACCAGGAGGAGCGCGTGGCGGCGCCGGTCGTGCCGGCAACGGCGACCCTGGCGCCCCTGGCGCGGTTCGTCTCCGGGCTGGACGAAGCCTTCGAGAAGGTGCGCCTCGACGCCCGGCGCGGGGCGACGGCGCCCGGGCCACGCGAGGCCATCTCAGCCCGGGCGATCCGGGCCCTGGATGCCGCGCTGGAGCGGTGGTCGCCCGTCATCACCACGCTCGGCGGCCCCGCTCCGGCCCTGGTCGGCGGGCTCGGCCGGATCGTTGGCGAAGCGACCCGCGCCGTCGATGCCGCACTCCACGCGCTGTCGAAGGAGGGGGTCCGCACACCGCCGCCGATCACCGCGCCGCTCTCCGACTCGACCCCCGCCACCCCCTCGGAGCGGGACGCCACCCCGACTCTCGCCGCGGTCGCCTCGCTCGGCCTCATAGCCCTCACCCGCGTGCTGGTCGATGACCATCGTCATCAGATCCCGGACCGTACCAAGCCCGGCGCGACCTGAAGCCCGGGCCAGACTCCATGGGCGGGCTGAACCCAGCTCTCGGCGCCGCAAAGGACGGCGCAGATGGCCGTGAAGAGGATCTCGTCGAGGTGGTGGATTCGCCCCTGTTCGCGGCGTGGATCCGGCAACGCGGCGACATGGTCGAGAATCGAGGCCGGGTCGTGGGCAGGGGCGGGGGAAGTGGTGGCGGGGATGGCGGTCTTGGCGCGGACGTCCCTGAAGCGGTGGGTTATCCTGAGGATGAATCTGAACCCTCGATGAGGACCCCATGCGCCTCGCCTTCAGCACGAATGCGTATCTCCGCGTCCCCTTCGACGAGGCCGCCGACCGGATCGCGGCGATCGGCTACGAGGGGCTCGAGCTCTTGGCCGACGTGCCGCACGCCTGGCCGGTCGGGCTGCTCGAAGGCGCCAAGCGCTCCATCCTCGAGGCGATGCGACGGAACCGGCTCGCGTTCTCGAACCTCAACAGCTTCATGATGAACGCGATCAACGACTACCGGCAGCCCTACTGGTATCCCTCGTTCATCGAGCCCGACCCGCACTACCGTCGCGTCCGGATCGACCACACTCGGCGCGCCCTGAGTCTCTGCGACGAGCTGGGCGCCCCCCACATCACGACCGAGCCGGGCGGGCCGCTCGCCCCCGGCCATGACCGCCAGGAGGCGATCGACCTCTTCGTCGAGGTCCTCAAGCCCCTGGCCGAGCACGCGCACGACCTGGGCGTCCTCCTGCTGATCGAGCCCGAGCCCGGCCTCCTGCTCGAGACGACCGACCAGTACCTCGAGGTCGCCGAGCGGCTCAACGCCCCGTCGATCGGCCTGAACTTCGACGTCGGCCACGCCTTCTGCGCCGGCGAGGACATGCCCCGGGCGATCGCGAAGCTCGCGCCCCAGATCCGCCACTATCACTTCGAAGATATCGCGGCGACCCGGGTCCATCACCACCTCGTGCCGGGCACCGGGGCGATCGACTTCGCCGAGGTCATCGCGGCGATCCGCCGGTCCGGCTACGACGGCTGGCTGACCGTCGAACTTTATCCCTACCTCGACGACCCCGACGCCGCGGCGCGGGGCGCGCTCGAGGTCTTGAAGCCGCTGCTCGGGCCGACCGAGGCGGCATGAGCCGATGGCCATGTCGATCAAGCCCTACCTGCAACTGGTCCGCCTCCCCAACATCTTCACCGCCGCCG
>JAFANO010000436.1 GCA_019232645.1 Planctomycetaceae bacterium
TATCGATAGACTAGGAATTCGGCCGATGCATCTTAAATTCTGACGAGTGGACCGCCGAAAGATCAAGGGCTATCGTTAAACTTCCCGCTGAAAGACGGGCGATCCCCTCCCCCCGCCTGCCGTGCCAATCCAGGGCCCGGACGTGACGTGACGGAGTCGAGGACGACTCAGAGTAGCCGAGCATGGGGGGCGGGATGGTCCCACAAGCGCCACCGGGGGTTACCGAAAAAATGGTTTTTTGGATGTTTAGTTAACGATAGGAATCGGTTCGCTTAAGCCTGATTAGGTTATGCTCCAAGAACGGGAGGGCATGTCCTCGCCATCCCCACGCTGAGATCACCTCGATCCCAGGGACAGGGAGGAGGGAATGGGACCGGATGTCGACCACGACTCGATCCCCCCCGCCCCTCTCCTCGGCGCGGTCGCGCGATCATTCCCCGCGAAATCGGCCGAGTACCCGGCCTCCCTCCAACGTCCGCCCCTTGCTCAGGCTTGGGGGCACGCCGTTGGGATATTCAGACTGCAAGAGTGCCTGAATCTCCTCCAGTCGGGTCTCGGGCAGGGGGTGCGTGGCGAGGAACTCCGGCTGGCGGTTGCCCTTGCTCTCCTCCTTCAGGATGCGCATGACGTCGAGCATGGCCGTGGGGTCGTAACCGGACTGGGCCATGAACTGGATGCCGAAGCGGTCGGCCTCCGATTCGTCGTCGCGGCTGAACCGGAGTTGGGTCACCTGGTTGACCAGCGCGGCGATCATCTGGGCGTTCCGGCCGCGGTCGTCGCCGCCACTGGCGCCGACGCCGACGGCGAGCGTCAGCATCTGGCCGAGTCGGCTCTTGGCCATCTGCTCGGCGGTATGGCGGTTCACCACGTGGCCGATCTCGTGGCCCAGGACGCCGGCCAACTGGGCCTCATTCTCAAGCCGGTCGAACAGCCCCGCGGTGATGAACACCTGACCGCCAGGCAGGGCAAACGCGTTGACCGTCTCGGGGTCGCTCAGGAGGTAGAAGTGGAAGTTGCCGACATACGGGCTCCGACTCGCGTCGCTGTCCCGAACAATCCGCCGGCCGACCTCGGAGACTAGCGCCGCCCGGGGGTCCCGATCGGGTCCGAGCACCCCGCCCATCTTCGCCGCCATCTCGGGCGCGGCCTGGAGGCCGAGTGCCTTCTCCTGGTCGACGCTCATCGCGATATGCTGCCTCTTCCCCGTGACCGGGTTGACCTGGGTCTCGAACAGGTACATGGCGATCCCGATCACGGCGAGGATCAGGGCGCCGATCAGGCGCAAGTTCGGGCCTCTGCCCCGAGCCGAATACGCGTCGTCAAAGCCGCCGGAGTAGGACATCGCTCTCCCCTCGCCCACACGGATTCATGCGGTTGTGCCAGCGTCTACTACAAATTTAGCAAAGCGAGTGCCCTCCCCGTTAGAAAATTATCGCGTGCCAGGACGCGATGCTCCCCCCCGAGGCCGAAAATCCTCGCATCGGAGCCCATGAGGGCGCATGACGTCTTGAAACTTTCCGGCCTTGCGGCGAGGGGGTAGGAAGCTAAAATGGGGCGTCGTCGGTGCCCGCGAGGGCCATTTGCGCGAGGGGGAAGGGCGTGCGCATCGGCTATTTTGACTGCTTCAGCGGGATCTCCGGCGACATGACGCTCGCCGCGCTGATCGACGCCGGGGTCGATCACCGGGCGATCCGCGAGGCGGTCGCCAGCCTGGGCCTGCCATGCGAGCTGATGTTCGAGACGGTCCGCCGCGGAGGCTTCCGCGCCACCCACGCCAAGGTCATCGCGCCGCACGAGCATGCGCACCGTCACCTGCACCACATCGAGGCGCTGATCGACGAGAGCACGCTGACCCCCCGGCAGAACGAGCTGGCCAAGCGGATCTTCCTCCGGCTGGGCGAGGCCGAGGCGGCGGTGCACGGCATCGCGCTCGAGACGATCCATTTCCACGAAGTCGGCGCGGTCGATTCGATCGTCGACATCGTGGGGGCGGCCGTCGGGATCGACCTGCTCGGCGTCGATCGCTTCGAGGCCAGCCCGGTGCCGCCAGGCCGGGGCTGGGTCAAGGCCGCCCACGGCCGGATGCCCCTGCCCGCCCCCGGGACCGCCGAGTTGCTCAAAGGGGTCCCGCTCGCCGAATCGACCGTCGAGATGGAGCTGACCACCCCGACCGGCGCGGCGATCCTGACGACCGTCGTCGAGAGCTTCAACCCGCTGCCACCCATGACGATCGAGAAGATTGGGCTGGGCGCGGGGGCGCGCGAGATCCCCGACCAGGCCAACATCCTCCGCCTCTTCGTCGGCCAGGTCGCGTCGCCGGCCGACGGCGACCGCGTCTGGGTCCTGGAAACGAACCTCGACGACCTGCCCGGCGAGGTCGTCGGCTACGCCACCACGCGGCTTCTGGCCGCCGGGGCGCTCGACGCGTTCGTCACGCCGATCCTCATGAAGAAGAACCGCCCGGGCGTCGTGGTGACCGTGCTCTGCGAGGAGGCGCGGGTGGCCGCGATGGAGGAGATCCTCTTCCGCGAGACGACGACGCTCGGCATCCGACGCTACCCGGTGAGCCGGCACACGCTGCGGCGCCAGCCCACCGAGGTCGCCACCCGCTTCGGCCCGATCCAGGGCAAGCTCGGCTGGCGCGAGGGGCACCCCGCCACGTTCAGCCCCGAATACGACGACTGTGCCCGGGTCGCCGCCGCGCACGGCGTCGCGCTCCGCGAGGTCTACGACGCCGCCCACGCTGCCTACAACAACCAAAGGATGTCCGCCACGATCGCACCGGAGGGCACCGCGTCGGAGATCGAGTGAGCCCGACGCGTCCTCCATCTCCCGTGCCTCCCGCCCCCGGTGGCCTCGATGGCTCCTCTCCCCCTTTTCCAAGGAAGGACTCTCCTTAATCATGCATCCCTCTCCGAGCTTGCTCATGGCCTTGGTGGTGATCCTGAGCCTGTCGCTGGTGGTCGCCATGACGGCCCTGGGCGTGGTGTGGTCGCATGTCCGAGGCCTGCCGGTCAGGATCGCCCGGCTGGTCGACGACCTGGCACAACGCCAGCGCGAGATGGAGGGCCTGTTGGCGCGGATCGAGGCGTCTGACTCGGGTCGGGCACATCCGCCTGTCGAGTCGGCGCCGCGGGCGGCTCCCGGACCGCCGAATTGGGCGTCGCCCGACCGCCGGGTCGACACGGTCGGGCCGAACGCCCCCGGCGGCCCCACGCTGATCGCTGTCCCGAACCTGGCGGCCCCCTCGACGCCGGCGACGGCCGCGGCCTCGGCCGCGCTCGGCCGCCGCTTCGGACCGATCTGGGACCTCTTCGACGCGGGCGTGACGCCCGAGGAGATTGCCAGGAGGACCGACCAGCCGATCGGACAAGTCGAGTTGATCCTCGCGCTCCGCCGCCAACTGACCCCCGCCATGCCGGCGGGACGGGCATGACGTGTCCGAGACGCGACCGACGGCCCCCCACTCAAGGAGGATGCCATGACACCGACCCAGCGCACGCTCCTCTGGGTCTACGCGGCGATCATCGCCATCTGGCCGATCCGCCACCTGGTCCTCGAGCTCGTGGCGCGACGGCTCGACATCCTGACGCCGCGCTCGCCGCGCCTCGAGGCCGCCGATCCGCCGCTGGTCTCGGCCATCATCCCGGCCCGGGACGAGGAGCAGACGCTGGCCGAATGCCTCGCATCGGTCCGCGCCCAGACCTACCCGAACCTGGAGATCTTCGTCGTCGACGACCGGAGCACCGACCGCACGGCCGCGATCGCCCGGGAGCACGCCGCCGTCGACCCTCGGGTCCGCGTCCTGAGCATCGACCACCTCCCCGAAGGCTGGACCGGCAAGACGCACGCGCTGCAGGTGGCCGCCGACCAGGCGCGCGGCGAATGGTTCTGGTTCCTCGACGCCGACACCCGGCACACGCCCGAGAACCTCGCGATCGTCATGGAGTACGCCCGCGTCCATCGCGCGGCGTTGGCCAGCCTCCTGCTCGAGTTGCGGTGCGAGAGCTTCTGGGAGGAGATCGTCCAGCCGCTGGCCGGGATCGTCCTGGTGCAGTCGTATCCCCCGCCGTTGGTCAACCACGAACGCTCGCCGCTGGCCTTCGCCAACGGCCAGTATATCCTGATCTCCCGCGCCGCCTACGAGGCCGCAGGCGGTCACCGCGCGGTCCGCGACCGGTTCGTCGAGGACATCCACCTCGCGGGCCGGGTCAAGGCGCTGGGGCTGCCGATCCGGTTAGGGATCGCTTCGGGGATCGGCTCGGCGCGGATGTATACCTCGCTCGACGGGATCGTGCGGGGCTGGAGCCGCATCCTCTACGACGCCCTGGGTCGCAACCCCTGGCGGCTCCTGGGCCGCCTCCTCGACCCGCTGGTCTTCAGCCAGTCGGGCCACGTCGCGCTGGCCTGGGCGCTGGTCCTGTTCGCCCGGGGGGAGGTCGGGCCCTTCGCCTCCTGGCTCCTGGGCCTGAGCCTGGTCCACCACGCGTTCACCTACGCCGTGCTCCGTCGCCTCTACCTCATGTCGGTCCCCGGCTCGCGCGCGATCGGCTGGTTCCCGCTGGCGAACCTGGTGATGGACTGGGTCCTCCTCCGGGCGATCCGGATGTGCCTGACCGGCCGCGTCACCTGGCGCGGGACCGTCTACGGGCCCACCGCCGTCACGAAGCCGGTCTCTTGAAAATCCCGGGGGAAGGCCCGCAACTCCATTGAACCGGGGATCATCCCGCGCGACTCCTCTGCCGAGGTCTCGCACCCGATCTCTCCCCCCGGGACAGGATGATCGGACCGTAAATCCGCACCCGAATCGGGCCGTGAATCCCGCGGATGGGCCGGCACCGGCTGTCGCGGTTTCCACCTCCGGCCCGTAGGACATTCGTCGCGATCCACCCACGAGACCCAGGTCCACCGCACACGGCGGCCGTGATGATGTTCGAACCCTTGATCGCGCGGAACCCGGCCACGGGGGCCGAGCTGGGCCGCGTGCCCACCACCCCGCCCGGGCGGGTGGCCGAGGTGATGGCGCGCGCCCGGCGGGCGCAGGCGTGCTGGGCCAATCGGAGCTGGCGCGAGCGTCGGGCAGGCCTCAAGCGTTGGTGGGGCCTGCTGAGCCGCGAGGCCGACGCCTTGGCCGACGGGATCC
>JAFANO010000453.1 GCA_019232645.1 Planctomycetaceae bacterium
GCCTCGCCACGTCTCCCACCCCGCCGCCCCTTTGAAGCTCAAAGAATGCAATTCCGGATCGCCTTCGACAGATGCATAGATAGATAGTATTCATCAAATCTTAATAAATCAAAACAAAATATTTATTTTTCAATTAAGTATAAATGAGCGAACAGATCCTGGACCTGTAATCTGCCCAGACGACCCGCGCAACCGTCGCGGTCGATGTCTTCCCCTTCCGCGACTCTGGATGTTGACGTAGACTAGAACAATTGCGAGCGCGGCCGGCTACGACCCCGAGCTGCCGGAATTGTCGTTCGAAGCCGCCGTGGCGGCCGCGCGGACGATCAAGGAAGCCGACTCGTACCCGCTGGCCAAGCTCCGCGAAGATCCAGGGACGGCTACCGCGTCAGATCGATTCGGCCGAGGTGCGCGGGATGACAAGCTGGCGACGTGTGGCGTGGCATGAGGGCCTGCTTCCCGGAGATCGGCCGAGTGAGGTGCGGCGGCGCATCTGGCCGGGCGAGCTCCTCATCCGCCCCCCGGTCCGGACGTGGTTCGTGCCACGGAGTCTCCTCGCATGGCGATCCTGAGACGGGTGACCGGTAGCCCTGTCGGGCAGATCATCGAGCTGAAGGGCGACCAGATCGTCATCGGTCGCGCGCCCGAGTGCCAGATCGTCCTCGACCCCAACGGCGTGAGCCGCCGACACGCCGAGGTCCGCCGCGTCGGTGACGGGCACGCCCTGGTCGACCTCAACTCGCGGAACCGGACCAAGCTCAACGACACCATGATCGCGCCGCGCAAGGAATATCCGCTCCGGCCCGGCGATCGCATCCACATTTGCGACGTCGAGTTGACCTACCACCTGACGCCTCCCGGGGAGACCATCAAGGCGCGGGAGACCGAGGACGTGATGGTCGTCATCGAGGGGGGCCCCGACAACTCCTTGAACATGCAGACCCTCGACGCCTCGCGCTCCAGCACCCTGGTCAGCGTCGTGCGGCCCGAGGTCAAGCTCAAGGCGATCCTCGAGATCACCCGCAACCTCTCGAGCGAGCTGCGGATCGACGCCGTCGCGCCCAAGATCCTCGACTCGCTGGCCGAGCTGTTCCCCCAGGCCGAGCGGCTCTTCCTGGTCCTCCAGGACCCGGCCTCCAAGCGTCTGATCCGCAAGGCATTCAAGTACCGGCCCAATCGCCGGGCCCCGTTCCACGCCACGGCCGCCGTCCCCGAGGACGAGATCCCGGTGAGCATCAGCCGGTCGATCGTCAGCCACGTGCTCGGCCAGAAGAAGGCGGTGCTCAGCCAGGACGCTAGCATCGACCAGGACCTGCCGGCCAGCGCGTCGATCGCCGACCTCAAGATCCGCTCGGTGATGTGCGTCCCGCTGCTGACCCCCGACGGCCAGGCGCTGGGCATCCTCCAGCTCGACACCAGCGACCGGCGGCAGTTCCACCAGGACGACCTCGACGTGCTGGCGGCGGTGGCCAGCCAGGCGGCGATCGCGATCCAGAATGCGCGGATGCACGAGTCGCTGCTGGAGCGCGAGCGGCTGGAGCACGACCTGAAGCTGGCCGAGCAGGTGCAGAAGCGGTTCCTGCCGCGGGCGGTCCCCATGGTCGCCGGCTGGGAGTTCTTCGCGCACTACAACCCGGCGTACGAGGTCGGTGGCGACTACTACGACTTCGTGCCGCTGCCCAACCAGCGGCTGGCGCTGGCGCTGGGCGACGTCTCGGGCAAGGGGGTCGCCGCGGCGCTGATGATGGCCAAGTTCTCGGGCGACACCCGGTTCTGCCTGCTCAGCCAGAGCTGCCCCGGCGCCGCCGCCGCCGAGCTGAACCGGCTGCTCTACGCCGCCGGGATCGAGGAGAAGTTCATCACGCTCAGCCTGGGCGTGATCGACCTGGCGCGGCGCTGCCTGACGCTCGCGTCGGCCGGGCACCTCCCCCTGCTCGTCCGCCGCGCCGACGGCCGGGTCGAGGAGATCGGCGAGGAGATCACCGGCTTCCCCCTCGGGATCCTCCCCGAGTCGTCCTACCGCCAGCTCGAGGTCACGCTCCAACCCGGCGACATCGCCATGATGTACTCCGACGGCATCACCGACCCGAGGAACACCCGCGAGGAGCTCTACGACTCGAGGGAGAACCGCCGGCTCCTGAAGCGCCTGACCGAGTCTCCAGGGGGCCCCGAGGCCGTCGGACGTTCGATCCTCCAGGACATTCGCGAGTTCTCCATGGGCCACTTCCAGACCGACGACATCACCCTCGTCTGCTTCGGGCCCGTGGCCGGGTGAGGGTCGGGAGGATCCCCGGCCATTCGTTTTCGATCTTCAGAGGGTCCGCTGTGCGGGCCGAAGTCTTGGCGGCGCAGGTTTCGGTCCGCTGAGCGGAACATGCTTATTAACATATTTTAATTTTATGCGTACCTGCGGAAGCGGGGCGCGGCCGGGCGAATGGTCCCGAGCGGGAACCGGGCCGGTGAGGCCCAGTCCCCGAACCCCGTACTCTACGGAGCATGACGCGATGAACACGACCGAGCCGACCCCGGCCCACTCCGGGCCGCCCGTCATCGCCCCGCCGTTCACCCTGGAGACGGCCACCCGCAAGGTGCGGGCGGCCGAGGACGCCTGGAACTCCCGCGACCCGGACCGGGTGGCCCTGGCCTACACCGAGGACTCGGTCTGGCG
>JAFANO010000464.1 GCA_019232645.1 Planctomycetaceae bacterium
GCCGAACGCCGGCCGGGCCCGCCGCGCCATGGAAGGGGGGCGTTCACAACCGAATCGCGGGGCGGCCAGAGCCAATGGCATGGCGGCCGTCTGGGGAGGTTGAATTGATGGGGTGGTCCCGCTCGACTTGGCGCTCCGCTCGCCGTCACCGCAAGCCCCAGATCGAGACCCTGGAGGGTCGGACCCTCCTGTCTGTCATCCCCCGAAGTTACGTTCTCGACACGCGACCGAGGTCGGCGAGCCCGACGTTGCTCCACCACCACCCCAGGCCCACCGCTTCATCGTCGAGCGGCGGGTCGAGCACCGACTTCAGCACCATCGACGAGGCGGCGGTGGTGAGGCAGGCCTATCATGTCGACGGCTCGGGGTCGACCGTGGCCGTCATCGACACCGGGGTCAACTACAACCACGAGGCGCTCGGCGGCGGGTTTGGCCCTGGGCACAAGGTCGTCGCCGGGTATGACTTCGCCGACGGCACCCCGGACCCGATCGCCACGTCCTCGATGCACGGGACCGCCGTGGCGGGGATCATCGCCTCGAGCGACCCGAGCCACCCCGGCATCGCGCCCGGCGCCGACATCGCGGCGCAGAAGGTCCTGGACAACAACATGCCGGGCAACTTCAACAATGTGGCCGACGCCCTCCAGTGGGTCATCGATCACCATCAGGACGACAACATCACGGCCGTCAACATCTCGCTGTCCGACGGCAACAACTATATGTACAACTGGTTCGCCAACGACGGCGGGGCCGGCCAGAAGATCACCGACCTGATCAAGCAGCTCGACGGCATGAACATCCCGGTGATCGCGGCCACGGGCAACAGCTTCAACGGCAAGACCCAGGGCGAGGGCTTCCCCGCGATCGTCCCCGACACGATCAGCGTGACCGCGACCGACGCCTCGGACCACCTCGTCTCGGATGCGCAACGCCTGGGCCAGGCGCTCGGCGGCGCCTCCGCGACCGTCATCGCCGCGCCCGGCCAGGGGATCACCGCGCCCTCCGACGGCGAGAGCGACTTCGCGACGGAGGACGGCACCAGCTTCGCCGCGGCCCAGGTCAGCGGGGCCGTCGTGCTGCTCCAGCAGATCTACCAGTCGCGGTACGGCACGCTCCCGAGCGTCAGCGACCTCGACCAGTGGCTCAAGGCCGGCGCGGTGCCGGCCACCGACCCTGTCACGGGGATCACGATCGGCCGTCTCGACATCGCCAAGGCCGCCAGCATGATCCCCAACTCGACCCCGCCCGTAGCCGCCCAGGAGATCCTCACTCCGCCCCAGGGCAGCCAGGCCTCGCCGGGCGGGTCGCCGAACGCCGGCGTTCCGGGGTCGCAAACCTCCACCACGACCACGAGCGGCCAGCCCTCGCAGGCCGTGAACACTCTACCCAATCCAGGGTCGCAGACCTCCACCACGACACCTCACGTCTCCCCGGGATCGCAGGCCACGCCACCCCAGGAATCCGTGAATCAGGGATCACAAGCGACGAACACCCCGGCCCCTGGTGATCAAGGGTCGCAGGCCACGCCACCCCCAACCCCGGGCAAACAGAATTCGCAGGACGGGTCGACGGGCGCGACATTCGGGCCGTTGGTGCTGTCGAATGTCAGCATCAGCATGTTCGGTCCCAACAGCACGCAGCACGTGGCGAGCAGCGGGGCCGGGGTCTTCTCGCTCTTCTCTCAACTCTTGAAGATGCAGCGGGTCGCGTCGTAACCTACCCCACGGCCCAAGCCGGGGGCTTTCCTCCCTGCTCCCTGACGAGACCGCCGCCCCGCTTCAGGACCGGACGGGGCTCCTCGATTCACCGAACCGCGGAGCCTTGGGGCTCCCGCGGTTCGCGGAACCAGGCGACGAATCGCGCCAGTCCGACGTGGAAGGGCGTGTCGGGCGCGTAACCGAGCTCGGTGGCGGCCCGAGTGACGTCGGCGAAGGTCTGCCGGACGTCGCCGGGCTGCTCGGGGAGGCGGCGGATGTCCGGGGTCTTACCCAGGGCGTGGCCCAGGGCGTCGATCATCTGGCGCAGCGCGATGGGGTTCGAGTTGCCGAGGTTGTAGAGGTGGTGACCGGTGCAGCGGTCGATGGCGCGGACGATGCCGTCGACGAGATCCGCCACGTAGGTGTAATCGCGACGGGTCGAGCCATCGCCGAACATCGGGATCGGCTCGCCGCGGTCGATCAGCCGGGCGAACTTGGCGATCGCCAGGTCGGGGCGGTTGCGCGGCCCGTACGCCGTGAAGAAGCGGAGGCCGGTCACGGGCAGGCCGTGGAGGTGGTGGAAGGTGTGCGCCAGCAGCTCGCACGCCTTCTTGGTGGCCGCGTAGGGACTGACCGGCAAGTCGACCGGGTCGGTCTCGCGGAACGGGGCGTCGGGACGGTCGCCGTAGACGCTGGAGCTGGATGCATAGACGAACCGGGGGAGCGGCCGGAGCCGGCACGCCGACTCAAGGAGATGCGCGGTCCCCACGACGTTGACCGAGGCGTAGAGCGCCGGGTCGTCGATACTCGGACGGACCCCGGCGCGTGCGGCCAGGTGGACGATCACATCCGGGTGGATCTCCCGGGCGACCCGATCGACCGCCTCGCGGTCGCGGATGTCGGCCTCGACCAGGCGGCAACGGGGGCTCCGGAGGGCCGAGGCGAGGTTGGCGCGCTTGCTCGGCTCGGGATAGAAGGGGTCGAAGTTGTCGAGGACGACGACCTCGGCTCCGTCGGCCAGGAGCCGATCGACGAGGTTCGAGCCGATGAAGCCGGCGCCGCCAGTCACGAGTGTGCGCATCCGTCGATCCTCCAGCCGAGCCCTCCCTGACAAACCCTCGTCGGGATGAATCGCAAAGGTTCGGCCTGGCCGCGCCCGACCCACCCCGCGATCGACCTACCGAAATCGGCTCTGATCGCCCCCGACGCCTCGAGTCACTCGGCCACGAGCTCCCGGTGGATCGTGCTCGGGGTCTTGCCGTCGAGGATCAGCGCGAACCCGTCGGGCGTCTCCTCGAGGGTCGCGGGGGCGATGCGCGCGCCCGTGTTGTCGAGGGCGAACGCCTTGACCGGGCCCTTGTGCCGCCAGAGAACCTTGGCACGCAACGGCTCCTGGAGCAAGGGGGGCAGGCCGGGATCGGCCACATCGTGCTTCCATTCGTCAACCCAGCGGTAGTCGGTCGGCTCGACCCGCGCCAGCGCCGAGACGAGCAGCCGCTTGCTGGTCGCGATCGGCTCGCGGCCCGCCGACGAGGCGACGACGACCGCGAAGGGCTCGTCGGTCGTGATCTTGAGCTGGGCGAAGTTCGCCGGCTCGCCGCCCGGCCAGCCCGCGATCCCTTGCGTGTAGGGCGTGTCGATGACGAGCCGCCCGCGCATCGGGTCCCAGCCGGGGATGGGCGCGAACCAGGACCGGATCGCGGGGCGATGCGCGGGGTGGGGTTCGTTGCTCGCCGCCGCCTTGTGGCCCCGGAGCAGGATCGACGCGGCGTGCGGCCAGAGGGCGAAGATCTGGGGGGTGCCGTTGACGACCTCGGGGATCTGGAAGATGTCCTCGGCACCCCCAGTCCCGGTCGCGTTCGATCCCCAGACCTGGGGATGAAGGAACACGCCGCGGCGGACCAGCGCGTCCCAGTCCTCGGCCAGCGCGATCTGCGACCCGAGCAACAGGTCGGCCGCCTCGAACCGGAATGCCCAGGCCCCCTGCGTCTGGTTGCACCACTGGCCGACCGCATAGGGACGGTCGGGCTTGCGCTTGGGGGCCGCGCCCGCGGCGAGCCCGCCGTCCGGGCTCCAGAGGAGCGACCGGTACTCGGGCGAGATCCACGAGGGCGGTCCCCAGTAGAGCCGGTCGTCGATCATGTCGAGGCCTGCCGCCGCCTGCGCGGCGGAGAACTCCGGCTCGCGCCGCCAGTGCGAGACGCCCGCGATCGGCACCCGCACCTTGTCGCGCCGGAGCGCCTCGGCCATCTCCTTCCAGTGCTCTGACTCGACCGCCTGCCAGAACCGCCGGCCCGCGCCGGAGGGGCTCTGGGCGGCCAGCTTGCGCAGCGACTCGGCGTAGTGAGGGGTCAGGCCGTGCGGGTCCTCGATCTGGTTGAACAGCGAGAGCCTGCCGGCCAGGGTCACCCACGCCAGCACCGGATCGTCGCGGAGCGCCAGGCCCGTCTCGGGGTTGACGTGCTCGAGCAGGGCCCTCGCCGACTCCAGTGCGAGCTGGCCGAGGGTCGAGTCGAAGGCGGCGGCCGGCCCGCCCCCCAGCGGCAGTTGCTCGACGTCGGCGACGCCGTCCTCCGAGCGGTACCTCCGGGCGCTCAGGAGCTCCAGTGCAACATAGATGCCCCGGGCCTTCAGGGCCGCGATCAGGTGGTCGAGCTTGGCCAGGGCGATCGGGTCGAACGCCTTGGTGTCGTCGCGGCTGTCGTCGTAGAGGCTGCGATCGGGGCCGATCGGCGTGTCGAGCTCGCCGAACCGGACCAGGTTGATGCCCGACCGCGCCAGGCGATCGGCCAGCGCGTCGGCCTTCTTCGGCTCGAGGAACGCGGTCGGCGGCAGCAGGCAGGCGCCGAAGAACCGGGCGCGGCCCCCCTTCGTGAAGCCGAGCCGGCCGTCGCGGACGGTGACGAACCCGCGCCTGCCCGCCGGGGCGTCAAGCAGGTACGAGGCGTCGAGCGCCGACTTCTCCGCGATCGTCGCCGAAGGCCGCACCGGGTCCCAGCCCGACGTGTCGTCCTCGACATGGAAGGGGACCCAGGCCCCCGCGGCCGGGTCGGGCGCGGCGGTGGCCGCGACCCGGTCGATCCGGACCGTGCCGTTGGCGTCGAGCTTATCGACTTGAAGCACGGCGCGAACGGCCTTGGGCGGGACGGCGATCACGGCGTGATCGGGCCGCCAGTCGAAGGTCCCTGACCAAGTGACGACGGAGCTCCCCTCCTGGCCGGAGACCGGGTCGGGCACGATCGCACCGAAGTCGTCGAGGAAGAAGAGCCGCGCCGAGGCCCCCCCGGCACCGCGCAAACCCTGTCCCTTGGCGGAGATCCGCACGTCCAGCGCGCGGAACGGCTCGACCGGGATGGCCAGGCCGGTCATCGCCCGCGCGCCCGGTCGGGCCAGCACCAGCGCCGAGTCCGATTTCAGCCCCGGCGACGAGCGATGCGCACCGCCATCAACCACCCAGGAGGCAGGGTCGGGATCGCCCAGCTCGAAGTCGCCGTTGACGATCAAGTTCGTCGTCTCGGAGCCGCCGCGGGGGATCAGGTCGATCGTCAGGCCGTCGACCTCGAGGACCCCGGTGGCGCCGAGCAGGCCGATCGACATGATCGCGTCGCGGGTGCCGGGCGGGACCGGGACCCGCTTGGCGACCCGCGTCCAGCTCGTGCCGACCGACCTGGTCCAGGGGCCGAGCAGCTCGTGGCGGAGCGCGCGGAGCTCGTCGCCCAGGAAGTCGATGGGCAGGCCCGGCTCCTCGCCGAGCCGCTCGCCGCGGGAGACCTGATCGAGGCGGACCCAGAGGCCGACGACGAGGGCCTCGGTCTTCGACCCGTCGACGCCGAAGGCCCGGCTCAACCGCGCGGGCCGGCCCGGCTTGCGGACCTCGAACCGGAGGCAGTGGGGGCCGACGGGCCCCCCCTCGGAGACCAGCTTCACGTCGCGGGCGTTGTACCAGCCGTCGGGGATGCCGTCCTTGTTCGCGTCGGTCTCGAAGTCCTCGACCGCGGGGGGCGGCGGCCGCTCGATCACGGGTTCCTGGCCGAGGCACCTCGGCCCCGGCGCGGCCAGCAGGGTCAACACCAGCGCCACGGTCGCGATGGTCGCGGCCTTCACGGCTTCTCCTTCTCCTGGGTGCCGGCGGCCTCACGCTGGGCGCGGCCGGTCATCGGGACGAACAGCGTCGGCCGCAGCTCCTTGGTGATCAGTTTGCCATTCTGCTTGGTGACGTGGTAGACGGTCTGGTTGAAGCGGCCGCCCAGGGGGATCACCATTCGCCCACCTTCCTTCAACTGCTCGATCAGGGGAGGCGGGATCTTGCGCGGGGCGCAAGTGACAATGATCGCGTCGAATGGCGCCTCCTCGGGCCAGCCGGCGTAGCCGTCGCCGACGCGGGTGTGGACGTTGGTGGCGCCGACCTCTTTCAGGACCTCGCTGGCCCGCTTGCTCAGCGTTTCGTGGATCTCGACCGAGTAGACGTCCTTGACCAGCCGCGAGAGGATCGCCGCCTGATAGCCCGAGCCGGTGCCGACCTCGAAGACCTTGTCGGTCGGCTTGGGGTCGAGCGCCTCGGTCATGAAGGCGACGTCGAAGGGGGGCGTGATCGTCTGCCCGAGGCCGATCGGGATCGACTCGTCGTCGTAGGCGTGCCGGAAGGTCTCGGGGGGCAGGAAGCGGTGGCGGGGGACTGTCCGGAAGGCCTCGAGCACGCGCGGGTTCTTGATGCCGCGCTCGACCAGGTGCCGCTCGACCATCCGGTTCCGCGCCGGGGCGAACGGATCGGCCGGCGCGGGCTCGGCACCCCGGGCAGATACCGCGAACGCCCACGCGAGGCCGAGGCACAGGCCGACCCCTCCCGGGATCACTGCTCGGGTTGACATGCGGGAATCTCCCCGGCTCTCGACGAGGATCGAATTCTCTCCCTCGGGAGAACCGATCTCTCCTGCAGATCGTACACCGTAATATCGTACATCGTATGAGGTGGTGTGCGGAAGTCGCCCGCGTGCGTGCTCTGGGACGCGCCGGGGGAAGTCGGCTTGGTCGTGCCCAGCCTCGCGATTATAATTTCGTGCCAAAACCCGTGGATGGACAGCCCACCGCTTTTAACCCCCCGATCTCCCCGAGAATTTCGGAATGATCCTCTCATCGGTCGTATGGCATGCCCTATTGGTCTCGCTGGCCCCGGCCCCGGCAT
>JAFANO010000504.1 GCA_019232645.1 Planctomycetaceae bacterium
CCGGGGGTCGTCTCGGGGCTGCCGAACATGACGCCGATCTTCTCGCGGATCTGGTTGATGAAGATCAGGACGCACTTCGAGCGCGAGACGCCGCCGGTCAGCTTGCGCAGGGCCTGGCTCATGAGCCGGGCCTGCACGCCCACGAAACTGTCGCCGATCTCCCCCTCGATCTCCGCCCTGGGCACCAGCGCTGCGACCGAGTCGATGACAATGATGTCGACGGCGTTGGACATGACCAGCATCTCGGCGATCTGGAGCGCCTCCTCGGCGCTGCCGGGCTGACTGACCAGGAGCGACTCGATGTTCACACCCAGCCGCTTGCACCACGACGGGTCGAGCGCGTGCTCTGCGTCGATGAAGGCGGCCACCCCGGTCCGCTGGGCATTGGCCACCGCGTGCAGCGCGATCGTCGTCTTGCCGCTCGACTCCGGCCCGAACAGCTCGATGATCCGGCCCCGAGGCAACCCCTTGCCCCCGAGCGCCAGGTCGAGCGACAGCGCCCCGGTCGAGATCCCCTCGACCTCGAGGTGACTCCCCTCGCCCAGCTTCATGATCGCCCCGGCGCCGAACTGCTTCTCGATCTGGCTGATCGCGTTGTTCAGCGCCCTCTCGTCGGCCGACGCCGTCGCCGGCTTGGCCTCCCCCGAGCCCTGTCGTTTGACCACGGCGCGCCCTCCCGTGTTCCTCACCCTGATCTATACGTACGGACACTAGTGTACCACGTCCACCCGCTGCCCGTCAAGCGCCCGACTCGAGTTTTCGGCCGGCCAGCGGTGCGCGGCCGAGCGGGGCATAGATGGGGCCGTCGGGGGAGAGGGTCGAGGCGAAGGTGATGGCCTCGACGACGGTGAACGCGCCGGCCGACCAGGTCTTGTAGCGGTTCACGATCGGGGACAGGTTCGGGGCGGGGCCCCGGCCGGGCCTGACGCGACCGAGGGTGACATGGGGGTGGAATCGGGTGTCGCTCACCCGGTAGCCCGCGGCCGCGACGGCCTTGAGGACCGCCTTCTGGTGCGCGGCGAGCGGTTCCAGGCCGGGGCCGGTCAGTCCGGCCCAGAGGATCCGGGGGCGGGCCGGGTCGGGGAAGGCGCCCACGCCCTCGACCCGCAGGTCGAGCGGCGCGAACTCGGCCGAGGCGTCCGCCACGCCCCGGCAGACGGCGTTCAGGTCGGCGTCCTCGACGTCTCCGAGGAACGCGAGCGTGACGTGGAACGGGGGCGTCGCCGTCCACCGCACCCCGGGCAGGTCCGGAGCGAGCTGGCTCTGGAGCTTCGTGAGCCTCTGGCCCACGGCGTCGGGGAGGGCGATGGCGACGAAGGTCCGGGTCGAGTCGGGCATGATCGCCTCGGGGGCGGAGCGTCCCGGGTCAGAAGCTCATCATGGCGCGGTACGTCGCGAGGCGACGGTCGATCTCCTCGCGGTCGGTGCGCTGGAATCGCCGGAGGCTGAAGTCCTCGACGTTGAGGCTGGCGACGACGGTGCCGTAGGCCATGGCGGTCTTGAGCGCGGCGTGGTCGGTCCGGCCGATCGAGGCGAGATAGCCCATGAAGCCGCCAGCGAAGCTGTCGCCGGCGCCGGTCGGGTCGACGACGTCGGCCAGGGGGAAGGCGGGCATGGTATACGTCTCGTGCGGGCTGAGGAACATCGAGCCGTGCTCCCCCTTCTTGACGATGACGAACCTCGGGCCGAGGTCGAGGACCTTCCAGCCGGCCCGGACGAGGTTGATCTCGTCGGTGAGCATCCGCGCCTCGCCGTCGTTGAGGAACAGGCCGTCCACCTCGCGCAGCAGGGCGTACAGCTCGTCGCGCTCGGTCTCGATCCAGAAGTTCATCGTGTCGGCCACGACGAGCTTCCGCTTCTTCGTCTGGGAGAGGACCTTGCGCTGGAGGTCGGGGCGGCCGTTGGCGAGGAAGACGAACGGCGTCTCGGCGAACTCGGGCGAGAGGTGGGGGTCGAACGTGCCCAGGACGTTCAGGTGCACCTCGAGCGTCTCGGCGACGCTCATGTCCCCCTCATACTTCCCTCGCCAGCGGAAGGTCGCCCCGCCTTTCTCGACGATCAGGCCCGAGGTGTCGACATTCCGGTCCTCGAGCGTCTCGCGATGCGAGGCCGGGAAGTCCTCGCCGACCACGCCGACCAAGCGGACCGGAGCGAAGTAGCTCGCCGCGTACGAGAAGAAGATCGCCGAGCCCCCCAGCGCGTCCTTGACGACGCCGTGGGGGGTCTCGACCGTGTCCAGGGCGACCGAACCGACGACCAGCAGCGGCATTCTTCGACTCCGTGGTGCCTTCTCATTCACGTACCCGACATCAATCACGCCGACGATGATGAGTTCGCGCTTCGGATTGTGAGATCCGATCCAGGAGGGCCTCGCGGCGCCCGCCCCCCGAAGCCGATCTGCTCCTCATCCTTGTCGCAGCATCTCCAGGGTTGCCTTGATCCGGGCACGGCAGGAGTTGCGCCCGAGGATCGCCAGGCACTCGTAGAGTCCCGGCCCGACCGCCTGCCCCGTCGTCGCGACGCGGAGTGGGTTGACGACCTGGCCCATCGGGTGCCCGTGCATCTCGGCGTAGTCGTGGATCGCTTTCTCCAGCGTCGGCACGTCGAATGGCTCGACCGCCCCGAGGACCGCGTCGAGCTGCTCGAGCATGGCCGGCACGCCCTGCTTCCGGAGCCGCTTCTTGACCGCGTCGGGGTCGTGCGTCAGCGCCTCGGTGAAGAAGTAGCGACCCAGCTTGAGGATGTCGGAGAAGACCTTAAGCCGGTCGCCCAGCGCCGTGATGACGGCCTCGATCCGCGCGCGGGTCGGCGCGTCGAGGGGCCCGGAGACGAGGCCCTCGCGCGTCAGGAACGGCAGGACGCCCTCGACCTTGCGCTCCATCGGCAGGGTCTTCATCCACTCGCTTTCGATCCAGAAGAGCTTGTCGGGGTCGTGGCTGGCGGGCGAGCTGTTGACCCGGTCGAGCGAGAACTTCTCGATCAGCTCGGCGCGGGTGAAGATCTCGGAGCTGGCGTCGAAGCTCCAGCCGAGGCGAGCGAGGTAGTTCATCATCGCCTCGGGTAGGAAGCCTTCCCGGATGAAGTGGTCCAGTCCGACGGCCCCGAACCGCTTCGAAAGCTTCTTCTTCGAACCCGGCTCGGCGACGTACGGCACGTGGGCGAACGCCGGCAGGGGATAGCCCAAGGCCTCGAAGACCAGCAGCTGCGAGAACGTGTTCGAGAGGTGCTCCTCGGCGCGGACGACGTGGGTGATCCGCATCTCCACGTCATCGACCACGCTGGCGAAGTTATAGAGCGGCGAGCCGTCGGGCCGGACGAGCACGAAATCGCCAATCTCGTCGGTCTTCTGCGCGACGTCGCCCTTGATCAGGTCATGGATGATGAGCGTCCGGCCGAGCGGGACCCGGAACCTGAGCGCGAAGGGTCGGCCCTCGGCCTCGAACCGGGCCTCGGCCTCCGGGGTCGTGGGCTTGCGCCGGAAGCGGTAGGCGACCTTCGCGCGCTCAGAGGACTCCTTATCCGCCGCGCGCTCCGCCTCGGTGCTGTAGTCGCGGTAGGCGTGCCCCGAGGCGACCAGTCGGCGGGCGGCCTCGGTGTAGCGCTCGGTCCGCCGCGACTGGAAATAGGGGGCGTGCGGGCCTCCGACTTCGGGGCCCTCGTCCCAATCGATCCCCATCCAGCGGAAGCCCTCGAGGATCTGCGCGACGGCTTCCTCGACGTGCCGCTGCTGGTCGGTGTCGTCGATCCGGAGGAGGAACTGGCCGCCGTGGTGCCGCGCCAACAGCCAGTTGAACAGGGCCGTCCGCACCCCGCCGATGTGGAGAAATCCGGTAGGGCTGGGGGCGAACCGTGTGCGTACGCTCATGATCTCAGGAGCCAGGCCTGTGGTCGAAACCGCTTATCATCGAACGAATTGGGATTACGATAGGCGGTTTCGGCCCGGCTGTCAACCGCATGTGCCTCGGTGTGCGGTCGACTGGGTCGGAGATGACGGGCGAGGCCGGATTCCTTCCCTCAGGCCGTCGGGGTCGGCTTCGAAGGATCGGGCGGGGACTCGGGGGCGGGGGATTCGATGTCGGCGGGGCCCGTCTTCTCATATCCGAGGCTCTTGAGGACCTCGAGCACCTCGCTCCAGGTCGGGAACATCCGTCCGCTCTTCTGCTTGTATTCTTGCATCGCCTTCATGAATTCGACCTCGGCTTCCGAGTAGTCCCGCTCGCAGGTAGTCGGGTCGACGAACCGGCGACGGCCACTGATCTGCCGCGCGCTGGCGGCGCGGGCCGCCTGGGCGGAGGCGCGGGGGTTGGTCCATTCTTGGGGCTCGCTTGTCGCCTCGGGATTCGTCGGCGCGTTGCGCCCGGTGCCGGATGCCTCGCTCATTCGAGTAAAACCCCTGATGACGGTCCACGGCCCATCCCGGGGCATCGAAGGACTCGAACCGGGCGATCGGCGCCACCTCTTCCTTTGGTAGTCCTTGGGGCGCCTCCCCGACATCCCATCGCCCTTCCACGCCTTGTCATGCCTTGCGAGACATCCTTATAAACTCACGCCGGTGGGATTCAGCGACCGTCCGAGATGTTGTTCTAGGGGTTTTAGAAAATATGGCCGATGAGACGGGGATTGTCTCTGCGTCGCGGGATTTCCCCTCTTTCTAAACAGCTGAAGCCCCAGACCACCAAATGCGTAGCTCGTGGTTCTTAATAAAAACAGTACGACACGATTTGTGCCCCGGAGGCGTGTTGTCACGTTTTTTTGGACATACCGAGGGTTCTCGACGGGCGGACACCCCCGCGGGCACATCGAGGCGAAATGATTCGCCGAACCCCGATATCACAGTCGTGTTCCTAAGGCGTACGCCCGATGATTTAACCGTATGGGAAGATCACGGGAACGAGGTCGACAGTTCTAATGTGTCGGTGATTTCCTCCCTCGAGGCGATCCGGGAAGCTTCCGGAAGATTCGTCGCAAGTTGTTTTAAAAAAACCAAGTTGCGGAGACAGGAGGCCGGTCCCGCGCAACCTCTTACCGGCAATATTTTAGAGACTGTAGCAAGGAGACCGGGGGCCAATCCGTGATTCGGCCCGAGCAATCCCGGGGACCGTGGCTCCGGACCCCGTGCGATGACAGTCGGCTTGCCCCCTGCTCGGCGTATGACACCTCTCAGAGCCTCGGCGATGGGAATCGAGCCCATGGCGCCCGGTAGCATTGCTCCAGCCTCAGGAAAGGTCAAAATCATTACCCCCTCATCCTGACACTTCGGCC
>JAFANO010000511.1 GCA_019232645.1 Planctomycetaceae bacterium
CCGAAACCGGGTGCCTTGACCGCGCAGACGTTCAAGACACCGCGGAGCTTGTTGACGACCAGGGTGGCCAGCGCCTCGCCCTCGACATCCTCGGCGATGATCAGCAACGGCTTGCCCGACTGCGCCACCTTCTCCAGCAGCGGGATCATCTCGCGGAGGTTGCTGATCTTCTTCTCGTGCAGGAGGATCAGCGCGTCTTCGAAGATGACCTCCATCGTGGTCGGGCTGGTGACGAAATAGGGACTGAGATAGCCCTTATCGAACTGCATCCCCTCGACGAACTCGAGGGTTGTGTTCGCCGTCTTGCCCTCCTCGACGGTGATCACCCCGTCGCGGCCGACCCGCTCGACGGCGTCGGCGAGCATCTTGCCGATCTCGGGGTCGTTGTTGGCCGAGATGGTGCCGACCTGGGCGATCTCCTCCTTCTTGGAAACCGGGCGCGAGATCTTGTTCCTGAGCTCCTCGACGGCGGCCTCGACCGCCTTGTCGATCCCCCGGCGGACGGCCGTCGGGTTGGCGCCCGAGGTGACGTTGCGCAGGCCTTCGCGGTAGATGGCATGGGCCAGGATCGTGGCGGTGGTGGTGCCGTCGCCGGCCACGTCGGAAGTCTTCGACGCCACCACGTTGACGAGCTTGGCGCCCATGTTCTCGAACGGGTCGGGCAGCTCGATCTCCTTCGACACCGTGACGCCATCCTTGGTCACAGTCGGCCCGCCGAAGGACTTGCTCAAGATCACGTTACGCCCGGTCGGGCCGAGCGTTGTGCCCACCGCGTGGGTCAGGATATCGACGCCTTCCAGCAGCTTGCGGCGGGCGGCGTCGGAGAAAAGCAGTTGTTTTGCCACGGGTCTCTCCCAGAAGTCCTGTGTGCTGAGTACTGAATGCCAGTGCCGGGGCCGAATCGCGTCACCGGATCACCATGCGGCCCAGTACGATCTGTCGAAAGGCCGGGCCCGGGTGGGGGCCGGGTTGCCTCCCGGCCCCTCGCGCCCGGACGCCTCGCACGGTTACTTGACGATCTTCGCCAGGATATCGGACTCGCGGAGGATCTTGATTTCCTCGCCGTCGACCTTGATCTCGGTGCCCGCGTACTTGCCGAAGAGGACCTCATCCCCCTCGACGACGCCGATCGCGGCCCGCTCGCCGCTGTCGAGCAGCTTGCCCGGGCCGACGGCGATCACCCGGCCCCGCTGCGGCTTCTCCTTGGCGGTGTCGGGCAGCACGATGCCACCGGCCGTCTTCTCTTCCGCCTCGATCTGCTGGATCACGACTCGGTCTTCAAGCGGGCGAATCTTGGCCATCATAGGTTCCTTAATCTCGCTCGGGCAGGCCCCATCCCGGCGGGGCCGGCCTCGTCCTCCCTTGGGGTTCTTGGAAAAATCCGAAGCTCATATCGGGCAACTCTATGGACCTCGCCTCATCCCGAATCCACCCCGACCAGTCCTCCCCCGCACAAGGGGAGGACCGGGGCGGGAGGCGGAGATAAGCCCGGCGGAATGTCTCCACCAGTGAACCGCCATGAGACAAGTCCGAATGCCAGTTTCCGCAATGTGCAGTGCAGAGAGGACAGATCCCGGTCGACAAGGTCAGGCCCAGGGGCTCCCTCGGCGCAAGTCCAGGGTCCGACACCTGTCGCCGTTTCGCCTGTCAACCCGAACTTACATCATCCCCATGTCGCCCATACCTCCCATACCTCCCATACCTCCCATGCCTCCGCCGTGGTCGTGGTGGTGCGGACCGGCGGGCTCGGCCTTCTTCTTGGGCTCGGCGATGATGGCCTCGGTGGTCAAGAGCAGGCCGGCGACGGAGGCCGCGTTCTGGAGCGCCGAGCGGGTGACCTTGGCCGGGTCGACGATGCCGGCCTCGAACATGTCGCCCCATTTGCCGGCCTCGGCGTCGTAGCCGAAGTGGGGCTCCTCGGACTTCTGGATCTTGCGGACGACGACGGCGCCGTCGACTCCGGCGTTCTCGGCGATGAACCGGGCGGGCTGTTCGAGGGCGCGGCGGACGATGTCGACGCCGAGCTTCTCGTCGCCGGTGAGCTTCAGGGAGTCGAGGGCCGAGGCCGCCCGGATCAGCGTGGTGCCGCCGCCGGGGACGATGCCCTCCTCGATCGCGGCGCGGGTCGCGTGCAGCGCGTCCTCGACCAGCGCCTTGCGCTCCTTCATCTCGGTCTCGGTGGCGGCGCCGACGTTGATCTGGGCCACGCCCCCGGCGAGCTTGGCGAGCCGCTCCTGGAGCTTCTCGCGGTCGTACTCGCTGTCGGTCTGGGCGATCTCGCGGCGGATCATCTCGGTCCGCCCCTTGATCTCATCGGGGGTACCGGCCCCCTCGACGATGGTGGTATTCTCGCTGTCGATGACCACCTTGCGGGCGCGGCCGAGGTCGGAGAGCTGGACGTGCTCGAGCTCGATGCCCAGGTCCTTGAAGATCGCCTTGCCGCCGGTCAGCACGGCGATGTCGCCGAGCATCGCCTTGCGGCGGTCGCCGTAGCCGGGGGCCTTGGCGGCGGCGACCTTGAGGATGCCACGGAGCTTGTTGACGACCAGGGTGGCCAGCGCCTCGCCCTCGACGTCCTCGGCGATGACCAGCAGCGGCTTGTTGGCCCGAGCGATCTGCTCGAGCAGCGGGATCAGCTTGGTCGGGCTGCTGATCTTCTCCTCGTAGATCAGGATGTAGGTGTCCTCGAGGACGACCTCCATCCGGTCCTGGTCGGTGACGAAGTGGGGGCTGAGGTAGCCCCGGTCGAACTGCATCCCCTCGACGACGTCGACGGTCGTCTCGAAGCCCTTTCCCTCCTCGACGGTGATGACGCCGTCGGTGCCGACCTTCTCGAAGGCGTCGGCGAGCCGCTCGCCGATGGCGCGGTCGTTGTTCGAGGCGATCGAGGCGACCTCGGTGATCCCTTTCTTGCCGGAGACCTTGCGGGCCTGGCCCTTGACGTGCTCGACGACGGCGGCGACGCCCTGTTCGATGCCCCGCTTCAGCGCCATCGGGTCGGCGCCGGCGGCCAGGCTCTTGAGCCCTTCTTTGAAGAGTGCCTCGGCGAGCAGGGTGGCGGTGGTGGTGCCGTCGCCGGCCGCGTCGGAGGTCTTGCTGGCCGCCTCCTTGACGAGCTGGGCGCCCATGTTCTCGTACGGGTCGGTCAGCTCGATCTCCTCGGCCACGGTCACGCCGTCCTTGGTCACGGTCGGGCTGCCCCAGCCCTTGTCGATGACGGCATTGCGGCCGCGCGGGCCCAAGGTGCACCGGACGGCCCGGGCCAGCTTGGTCACGCCGCTCGCCAACTTCTGGCGGGCCTCTTCATTATAGGCCAATATCTTCGCCACGATGGCTTCTCCTTACGCTTGTCTCGATCCAACCCACTGCCGGCCCGATCGCGGGCGGCTTACAGCCGGAGGCGGTTGAGCACGGCCGCTCCTCGCC
>JAFANO010000660.1 GCA_019232645.1 Planctomycetaceae bacterium
AACGTGGCCGTCGGCCCCGTGCTTGCGGCCCTTGAAGATCGCCGCCGCCCGGGCCGGCGTCATCGTCATGGCGTTGACGGCCGAGAGCAGCATCGAGGCCGCGATGGTGAGGGCGAACTGGCGGAAGAACTGGCCGGTGATGCCGCCGAGGAAGGCGCTGGGCAAGAGCACCGAGCTGAGCACCAGGGTGATGGCGAAGATCGGCCCGGTGATCTCGTTCATGGCGTTGATTGTGGCCTCGCGTACGGGCAAGCCCTTCTCCAGCCAGCGCTCGATGTTCTCCAGCACGACGATGGAGTCGTCCACGACGATGCCGATGGCCAGCACCAGCCCGAACAGCGTCAGGTTGTTCAGGGTGAAGCCCATCAGGCCCATGACGGCAAATGTCCCGACGAGCGACACCGCCACGTCGATCACGGGCAGCAGCAGGGCCTTCCAGTCCTGGAGGAACAGCAGGATGACGAGGGACACCAGGACGACGGACTCGCGCAGCGTATGGAACACCTCGTTGACGGATTCGCGGATGAACGGCGTGGTGTCGTAGCCGATGAGGTAATGCAGCCCCTTGGGGAAGCGGGTCTCCAGCTCCCGCATCTTGGCCTTGATGCCGTCGGCGGTGTCCAGGGCGTTCGCGCCGGGCAACAGAAAGACGATGACCGCCGGCGCCGGCCGGCCGTCGAGCCGGCAGAGCGTGTCCTGGTTCCGGGCCCCCAGCTCGGTCCGGCTGACGTCCCGCAGGTAGGTGACTTCCCCGTCCGAGCCGGTCTTGAGGATGATGTCCGCGAACTGGTCGGCCTCGATCAGCCGGCCGAGGGTGGTCAGGGTGTACTGGAAACCCTGGCCCGTGGGGACCGGCGGCTGGCCGATCCGTCCGGCCGCCACCTGCACGTTCTGCTCGCGCAGGACCCGGATCACGTCGTTCACCGTCAGGTTCCGCGACTGCAGCTTGTCCGGGTCCAGCCAGACGCGCATGCTGTAGTCCTGCTGGCCGAGGATGACCACGTCGCCGACGCCCTCCACCCGGGCCACGGCGTCCTTGACGTTGATCGTGGCGTAATTGCTCAGGTAGAGCGAATCGTAATACGGCCGGCCGGTCTCCGGGTCGTCCTCGGAATACAGGCTGATCCCCAGCAAGACGTCCGGGGTCAGCTTCTTGACCGCCACGCCGATGGTCTGGACCACGTCGGGGAGCGTCGGCTCGGCGATGGCGACGCGGTTCTGCACCAGCACCTGGGCCATGTTCACGTCGGTGCCCAACTCGAAGGTCACGTCCAGGGTGTACGAGCCGTCGTAGTTGCTCTGCGACGACATGTACATCATCCCTTCGACGCCCACGACCTGCTGCTCGATCGGCGCGGCCACCGTGTCGGCCACGACCCGGGAGTCGGCCCCGGGGTAGCTCGCGGTCACCCGGACCGTCGGCGGCGTGATCTCCGGAAACTCGGCGACCGGCAGGAGGGCCGCGGCGATGCCGCCGAGCAAGACGATGACGATCGAGATGACCCACGCCAGGACCGGGCGGTCGATGAAGAAACGCGCCAGCATGACAGTGCTCCTATTCCCCTCCGTATAGCCGCGTTTCGCAGAAGCACGTTTCTGCGAAACGCGGCTATACGGGGTGTTGCTGATTCCTGGGAGGAATCACCGCGCCATGAAGGTCTGCCGTTATCGGAACCCGCCAGCGATGTACAGCGTTTCGCCGGTGATCCAGCGGGAATCATCCGAGGCAAAAAAGACGGCGGCCGGCCCGATGTCCTGAGGCTGGCCGATCCGGCCGAGCGGCGTGTTCGCCTCGATCTGCTTGCGAACGTCGCCGTTGTGGATGGGATGAGCGCGGGCGGCGTGGACGCCTTCGGTTTCCACAACGCCGGGATTGATGGAGTTGACGCGGATTTTGCGCGGCCCCAACTCCTTGGCCAGAGACCGGGTCACCGCGTCGACTGCGGCCTTGGTCGCGCCGTACACGGAAACGGTTGCCGGAGCCAGTGTAGCGACCACCGAACTGATGTTGACGATGCTGCCGCCGGCGGGGCCGAAGGACTTGACCGCCTCCTGCGACGCGAGGATCAGGCCCAGCACGTTGAGGTCGAACTGCCTGTGGAAGTGCTCGGCCGTCACCTCCTCGAGCGGCGCAAACTCAGTAGATGCCGGCGTTATTGACGAGGACATCGAGCCGCCCGAACGCCTTGTTCGCCTCAGCGAACAGGCGCCTGATGTCGGCGTGCCTGGACATGTCGGCTTGCACGGCGACCGCCCTGCCGCCCTCGCCCGTGATCTCGGCAACGACGCGGTCGGCTCCT
Source organism: Planctomycetaceae bacterium (assembly GCA_019232645.1). Taxonomy (GTDB): domain Bacteria; phylum Planctomycetota; class Planctomycetia; order Isosphaerales; family Isosphaeraceae; genus JAFANO01. The sequence goes on from JAFANO010000660.1 coordinate 2,301, forward strand.
TGCTTGCTGGAGGCGTAGTTGACGACCACCGCCGCCCCCTCGTCAGCCAGGTGCTTCGCGATGGAAGCGCCGATGCCCTTGGATGCGCCGGTAACGACGGCGACTTTCCCCTCAAGTCTTTGAGACATGGCGTTGCTCCTGTGAATGGATCGGACCGTTGTTAACTTCTGGTTTCTGACTCTGACCTCTGACCTGTGACTTCTGGCTTCCGTTCGGCATGTCGACCAGTTTCGGCTCCACGGTGATGCCCGGCCGCACCTGTTGCAGGCCGCTCACGATCACCCGCTCGCCCGGCTTCAGGCCGTCAGTGATCTCGCGCAGGCCGTCGTGGAGCGCTCCCAGCCGGACGGGGCGGGAGACCACCTCGTTCTTGTCGTTGACGACGTAGAGGATCTTCTGACCCAGGTCGGTGTCGAGGGCGCGGTCGCTGACTAAATGGCCTTTCGCGATTCTGGGAGGGTTGGAAGAATGAAGGGTTTCAACCATTTACGTCCCGTCCCCACCAGGCGAGTGAAAGGAACTCTTCATGTCTGTTCGTGCCAGGGTGGTGCAGACCTGGCAGCGGCTCACCAAACGCGAGCGGCAGATCATCCGGATCAAGAGCATCCGGTCGGGTGACGGCGTGTGTCGGTTCCGCTGCAAGATCATCATGGGACTGGTGCAGGGCAAGACCCCGTCCCAGTTGGCTGCCGGCGGGCTGTGCGCCGGCTCGCAAGTCTACCGCGTCGCCCACCTGTTCCTTGACGATGGGCTCCGGGGCATGGCCGACAGGCGCGAGGACAACGGCGAGCCCAAGGTCCACGCGCGGTACGCGTCGGAACTGCTGACCATCGTCGCGGGTTCGCCGCAGGAGCATGGCTACCTGCGACCCACATGGACGCAGGAACTCCTGATCTTGGTGCTCGCGGAGCGGACGGGCGTCACGATCAGCGTCGCCACAATGAGCCGGCTCCTCAAGCGACTCAAGGTGCGCCTGGGTCGGCCCAAACCGATCGTGGAGTGCCCCTGGGAGAAGGCCCGCCGCGACCGCAAATTGCGGCGGATCAGGCGCCTGGTCCGGGACGCGGGTCCCGACGAGGTCGTGCTCTACGTCGACGAGGTGGACATCCACTTGAACCCCAAGATCGGGCTGGACTGGATGCTCCGAGGCCAACAGAAGGAGACGCTCACCCCCGGTCAGAACGAGAAGCGCTACCTGGCCGGGGCCTTGAACCCGCGCACGGGCAAACTCACCTGGGTCGAGGGGCCGCGCAAGACCAGCCTGCTGTTCCTGCAACTGCTTTACCGCCTGGTGATGCGGACCTACCGGAGTGCCCGCGTGATCCACGTGATTCTGGACAACTACGGGATTCACGACAGCCTCCAGGTGCGGTTGGCGTTGGCGACGGTCAAAGGGCGGGTGAAGTTGCACTTCCTGCCCCCCTACTGCCCCAATCACAATCGGATCGAACGGATCTGGGAGGACCTGCACGCCAATGTGACGCGGAACCACCGGTGCCGGACCATGGAGCAACTCATGGAACAGGTGAGGCTCTATCTCAAGACCCGGAACCGGCGCGGGCGCCACGCCTACCCGCGGGTCAAGGCTGTCTGACAGTCTCCCGGAATCACGAAAGGCCATTTAGT
>JAFANO010000662.1 GCA_019232645.1 Planctomycetaceae bacterium
GGGGGGAACTCGACGCGGCCGTCGACGCGCTTGATGGCGATGACAATCACGCCGGTGCGGCGGCCGATGTCGGCGTCGCGGAGGGTCTTGCCCTCGAGCGGGCTGCCCGGCTTGATGGGGATGTCGTCCATCTCGATCGCCAGCCTCGAGCGCTGGGTCACCAGCTCGGTGAACTCGACGGCCGTGGGGTTGGTCAGGAGCGAGACGATCCGGTTCGCTCCGATCGCGGCGGGCAACACGACGTGGTTGGCGCCGGCCTGGCGGAGCTTCTTGAGGGTGCTCGGCTGCTCGGCCCGCGCCACGATCATCACGCCGGGGCACATCTGCCGCGCCGTCAGGGTGATGAAGACGGTCTCGGCGTCGGACGGCATCGCCGTGACCAGCGTCCTGGCGCGCTCCAGCCCGGCCTCGCGGAGCACCTTCTCCTCGGTCGCGTCGCCGATGACGTAGTGGAAGCCCCGGCCCTCGATCTCGCCGACCTTCTCGGGCGACCGTTCGATCACGACGAACGACACCTCCGCCGCGGCCAGGTCGTCGCAGACCAAGCTGCCCACCCTGCCGAAGCCGGCGACCACCGTGTGCCCGGACATCTCTTCGATCTGTCGACGCATCCTCTGGTGCCCCAGGAGTCGGAGGATCTCCCCCTCGGTCAGGAACTGGACGAAACCCGCCACCGTGTAGGCGACCGCGATCATCCCCAGGGCGATGATCAGCATCGTGTGGACCCGCTCGGCGGTCGAGCCCATCGGCCGGACCTCGCCGAAGCCCACCCCCGAGATCGTGATCACCACCATGAACAGCGCGTCGAACGGGGTCCAGCCCAGCATGATGTAGCCCAGCGTCCCGAGGACGACCACCGCCAGCACCGTCGTGAACCCAATCACGAGGCGACGGACCGAGGTGCGCCGCCAGAAGCTGGGGAATTCCGGGGTCGCGGGGTCGGGCATCGACGTTCGTCCGACAAGCGTTCAGGCGGACACGGCCGGCGCGGGACGGCGGTCGATTGAGCGTCTGAAACGCATTCCGGATCTTTTGTGCAGTTTGTTCGGATCTCACATTTGAGATTTCAAATTTCAAATCAGCAGATCGGTGCCCAAAATTCCTGAGACCCGTATGACTCGCGTGCCCAAGGATTGACCCGGACTGGGCGGCTGCCCCGGGATCAGTTCCTGGTGCGGAGCCGCTGGTTGAATGCCACCGCCGCGACGATCACGAGGCCCAGGACCAGGCCCTCGACCTGGGTGCTGTCGATCCCCTGGAACCGGAAGGCCCAGCTCCCGATGTTCAAGGTGAAGGGCTTCACGACGAGCCCCGTCCCCTTGATGATGATCTGGATCAGGGTCAGGCCAAGCACGGTCCCCCGGATCGAGCCGACGCCGCCGGAGAGGCTGCACCCGCCGACGACGGCTGCGGTGATCGCGAAGAGCTCGTAGGAGACCCCCATCGTCCCCCGCGCCTGGCCGTCCTTGCCCGTGTACAGGATGCCACCCAGGGCCGAGAGGAGCGCGGAGAGGGCGTAGGCGATCGTCTTGAGCCGGGGGATCGACAGGCCGCTGAGCCTCGCGGCCGTCTCGTTGCCGCCCAGCGCGTAGAGGTGCCGCCCCAGGACGGTCGCCCCCATCACCACGCTCGCCGCGACGGCGACCGCGAGGAACAGCGGGACAGTGTACCAGGGGTCGCGCCCCAGGAGGCGGTAGGCGTCGAACGAGACGTTGACCGACTGGTTCTTGCTCAGGATCAGCGCCAGGCTCCGCAGCCCGGCCATCGTCGCCAGCGTCGCGATGAACGGCGGCAGGTAGAACCGGTTGATCATCAGGGCGTGCATCATCCCGACGGCCAAGCCCATCAGGAGCGTCAGCGCGACGGCGGCGACGACCACCGCGATCGACGGTGACGACGCCGAGGCGCCTGGGAGCCACGCCGTCACCAGCTTGGCGCTGACGACCGACGCCAGGGCCACCACCGCCCCGACTGAGAGGTCGATGCCCCCGGCGATGATCACTATCGCCGCGCCGATCGCGAGCACGCCATGAAGCGCGATGTTGTGGATCAGGTTCCGCAAGCTGTATGGCGAGAAGAAGGCATGCGACGGCTCCAGCGCGTAGATCAGGCCGAGCACGACCGCGATCCCGGCCACCAAGCCCCACTCGGGGGCCCGGAACATCGCGGCGACGGCCCCGGGATCCTCGACTTTTCCCGGACTGTCTTTTTCCATAGATCCAATCGATGACCTAAGCTTTCCGATGTCCAAACGCTCGCGTGACGGCCGTGCGGGCGCGGGGACAGGATCGGGTCGGCCTGACCGTACCCGTACATTTTCCGTGGAGCAAGCTTGCGGAACATCAGATTGTAACACGGTAGGAGGGGCGTCGAAAGTCGCAGGCGAGCCCCGCCGATGATGGCATGATTGAGATTTACAACGTGGGCATCCTCCGCTATTTTCCCAGTCGATCGACTCTTACCCGGCGACTCGGAGATCCCGCCCGGTCGGATCCGGCGCACCGATCCGAGGTCGTCCCGGACGCGCGAACCCCAGGCACGGAGGCCGGAGACTCGGGTCGCCCCGTCTCGCGGCATCCCCGCCCGTCCGCCGATCCCGGTCGGGCGAGACTCGGTGCGGCACGCGCCCAGGGATTCTCGCATCCCCGGACACGGGTGGGATGCTCCCGGCGCACGTTCGAGGCCCAGGAGGACCCTCACGATGTGCAGGATGCAAAGTTGGATCGGTTGGCGAGCCCCCGTCCTGGCGCTGGCGACGATCGCGCTGGCGGCCTCGGCGGCCGGGGCGGCTCAAATGACGTCGGGGCTGGCTTACGGCACGACGGGCTCGATCGGGACGGATGGGATGCTCGGGATGCCGGCCGTCAGCTTCCACGGCGTGGACGACGGGACGCAAGGGCTCGGCGCATCATTCTCCCTGGGCGAGTTCGAGGTCTCCGCGCCGTCCGATCACCAGACCACGACCTACGCCGGGACGCCGTTCACCCTCACGTACAACGACCAGTCGGATCCCGGGGCTCCGCCGCTCGTCGCCCAGGGGAACCTCTTCGGGACGGTCTCCGGCTCGGGCCGGCCGAACCTGCTGGCGACCCTCGACGGCCAGTCGTTCCTGCTCGACCCGTCGGAGTCGGGCCTTCAATACCGGACCGCGGACGCGATCCATACCCTGGTCCTCAACCTGCCTCTGAACATCGACCAGGCCCAGGCCGCGGTGATGGGTCAGTTCGAAGTCGTGCCGTCCCCCGAGCCGTCCTCCTGGGTCCTGTTCCTCGCTGCCGCCGCGTCCGTCGGACTGCTCCGTCGGACCGGAGCCTCGCGCCAGGGCTGACCGCCCGGGCCGCACGTCCCCAATCCCGCCGGACCGCCGACCCCTCGCCCCCCCGCCCCTCCCCGCCGAGGGGCTTTTTTTCGCGCCAGGCCGACCGTCACGGCAGCCCCCGGCACGCCTGCCAGAACCCCCCGCTCGCTGATTTCTGGCGCAAAATGAATATTTTCGCGCAACGCCTTTGCAATTCATTAATGCTGGTTCACAATCTCAGTAGTGGCTTTCCACTCGAGAGTCCGACGGTTGGCCTGAGAGGCCCGTGGCCTGGTCCGCGAGCCTCGGTGGGGCTTGCGCGCGCACCGGCGAACCAGCACACACTCCGACAGGCTGCGTCATCGTTGTCAAACCACTCGTGATGAGCGAAGAGGGAAGCGTACCCCGGGACCCGGAACCTTCGACGTGGAAGGCGACAGACTCCGGCGCACGCCGACCGATTCACGACGCCCCGAGGTCACAACAATGCGACTCAAGACCAAGCGCCGGTCCGCCACGCCTTGTCTCGAAGTGATCGAATCGCGGCCCCTGCCCAGCACCCTGATCGCCCTCGTGGATTACGGTGTGGACCTTAATAATAGTAATGATAGTAAATACTACGATCTTGCCGATGCCTTCAACGCCTACACCGGGCAGCTCGCCTCCCAGGCCGGCGACGGCGTGGTGCAGTACACCATGCCGCACGGCGCGGTCCTGACCGACGCGACGGTCCAGGGGATCGAGGACGTGTCCGCCCAGCCCGGCGTCAACGACCCGGACGTCAAGATCCTGCCGATCAAGTATTCCGACGCCTCGAACGACGCGAGCTACGCGGCCGTCATCCGCGGGATTTATTATGCGGTCGATCAAGGGGCGTCGGTGATCAACCTGAGCATCGGCCAGCCGGAGATCGATCCCTATGGCTATATCCCCCGGAGCGACCCCTGGGTGCACGACCCGGCCGTCTCCGGGACGATTTACTACCTGAGCGATGCCATCCGCTACGCCGAGTCGAAGGGGGTCGTCGTCGTCACCGCCGCCGGGAACGACGGCTACCAGAACCAGCCGAGCGGCGTGAACATCGACGCCAGCGGCGACACCTGGCCGATCTATCCCGCCTACACCCATACCGGGAACATGCTCGTCGTCGCGTCGGTCGACGCGACGGGGACCCTTTACCCAGGCTCGAACTGGGGCAATCAGCACGTCGACCTGGGCGCGTTTTGGGACCCCTCCAACGTCAACTGGCAGACGTCGTACGCCACCGGGTATGTCTCCGGGGTGACCGGCACCATCGCGGCGCTGCGGCCTGACCTCACCGGCGACGCCCTCGCCACGTTCATTAAGTCGACCGTGCAGACCGAGCCCCAGCTCGAAGGTAAGCTCACCACCAACGGCGAGATCAGCCCGGCCAACGCGGTGAACGCGATCTTCACGCCGACGATCACCGCGGCGGCCTCGGCGTCTCCGGGCACGGTCACCTCGACCTCGACGACGCTGAGCGTCGGGGCCTCGGACCTCGACGGAGGGGCCGGCCTGACCTACGCGTGGTCGGTCGTCGGGCCAGCGGGGGCACCCGCCCCGACCTTCAGCGCCAATGGTACCCACGACGCCGGGGACACGACGGTCACCTTCTCCCAGGCGGGCAGCTACACGTTCACCGCGACGGTCTCGGACGGCCCGAACCGGACCACCACCAGTCAGGTCACGGTGACGGTCGTCCCGACGATCAGTACGATTGTCGTCTCACCCCCCGGCGCGGAGGTCGCCGACGGCGACGTCCAGGCATTCTCGGCCCTGGCCCGCGACCAGTTCGGCGCCGTCATCTCGCCCCAGCCCGCGTTCACCTGGACGGTCGAGGGCGGCGGAGTCGGCGGGACCATCGACGCGACCGGCGGGTACACGGCTCCATCTTCGGGGTCCGGCGGCGACACGGTCGTTGTGACCGGCGGCGGGGTCAGCCAGGCCGTGTCGGTGGGCGTGACCGCGCCCGCCGCGTCCGCCCTGACCGCGCCCGGCGCGTTCATCGTCAACCCGGTCGGGGTCGTCTCGTCGAGCAACTTCGGGCCCAACCCCGCCTGGTTCACGATCGACGGCGTGGGCCTGAGCGCCCCGCTCAATACGGGCGCCCCGGTCCCGGCATCCTATCCGGTCGAAGACAATAATTTCTATCATAATTTCTTGACCGACGGCGACGGCGGCTCCGGGACCGAGTCGATCACCTATCAGCTGGCCTATCCCGGCCAGGCACCGGTCGACATCATCGGCTTCCACTGGTGGGCGTACTCGGCCGATCAGCCGGAGCGTAGCATCAAGTCGGCCGACGTCTCGACGTCGGCCGACGGCGTCCACTTCTCGGCCCCGGTCCCGATGACGTTCTACGAGGGCAGCGACACCCCGGACGCGGGCCGCGACTACGCATTCCAGGCCAGCGGCATCCGTTACGTGAGGTTCAGCAACCTCGTGAACTACGGGCCGGATACCCAGGACAAGAGCTCGTTCGATGGCCTGGGAGCGATCCGGTTCCTCGCGACCCCGGCCCAGTCGATCGCGATCGCCGCGGGCTCGACGGTCGGGGCCGGGTCGTTCCAGCCCGATATGGAGGTCGTCGGCGGCGCCACGTACTCGACCACCAGCCCAATCGACACGAGCGGGGTGAGCGATCCCGCGCCGCAGTCGGTCTACCAGACGGAGCGATACGGCAACTTCACCTACACGCTCACCAACCTCATGCCGGGCGGCTCCTACACGGTCCGGCTGCACTTCGCGGAGATCTACTGGGACGGCCCCGGCCGTCGCCTCTTCAATGTGGCGATCAGCGGCACCCCGGTGCTGACCAACTTCGACATCTTCGCCGCGGCCGGCGGCAAGGACCGGGCGATCGTCGAGCCGTTCAACGCCGTCGCCGACGCTCGAGGTACGATCACGATCGCCTTCACGTCCGTCTTGAATAACGCCAAGGTCAGCGGGATCGAGGTCCTCCCCGGCGGCACTCCGGCGGCGTAGGCGACGCGTGGCGGGGAGGTCACGGGGTGGCCCGGGCGGATCCTGAGGTCGCCCCGCCCTTGGTCGCCATCCCCGGCGGGGCCCGGCGTCGGTCACGACGACTTGAGGCCCCGCTGCTCCAACCACTTCTTCATGTCTTCGATCGTGATGACTTCGTCCCCCTGCTCCTTGTTCTTGAAGACCGGCGAGTCGGCGTGGGGGACGATCACGCGGACGCCGGTGTCGCGGGCCTTGCCGTCGGGGAGGACCTCCTTGATGGCCTTCTCGTCCTTCTCGATCAGCGCCTTGAGGAGTCTTACCCCTTGGTAGCCCATCTCGTAGGGGTTCTGGCAGACCGTGGCGTCGATGTCGCCGGCCGCCAGATCGTGGACGGCCAGCTCGTCGAGGTCGAAGGTGACGACGCTCGTCCGCTCGCGGACCTCGGGCGACGCCTTGACCTGCTGCGCGATCCGCGTCGCGTTGTACGACCAGAGCCCGAGCAGGACGCCCAGGTCGGGATACTTGGTGATCGCCGTCTGGACGTTGGACGAGGCCCTGGCGAAGTCACCCCCGTCGTCGAAGACCTCGAGCGGGATGAACTTGTCGCCGGCCCCTTTGAAGAACCCGTCCTTGCGGTCGCGGGCGTTGGCGGCCGACGAGGTGCCGACGAAGACGCAGACCTTGCCCCCCCCGGGCCGGATGGCCGCGGCGGCCCGGCCGGCGACCTCGCCCGCATGGACGTTGTTCGAACCGATGTACGCGCGGCGCGCGTCGGCCGCGTCGGGGGCGATGTCGGAGTCGATCGTGATGACCGCCTTGCCCGCCCGCTGCAACTCGCGCAGCGCGTCGGCGATGCCCGGCGCCTCCGCCTCGTAGACCGAGACCGCCACGCCCCGCACGTCGGTCCGGCTGATGGCGTCCTCCAGCAGGCGGATCTGGCCCGAGGTCTCGCGGTCGTTGCGCTTCATCTCGACCGCCAGGCCGAAGTCCTCGCCGCCGTGGCTCATGCCCCTCTCGACGGCGTTCCACCAGTCGGAGTTGCTGTTGGTCACGAAGAGCAACTTCAGGCCCGATCCCCCCGTCCCCGTCGCGCCCTTGGCGCCGGTCGGAGTGCTCGCCAGCTCCGGCGAGCCGCAGCCCGCCATGAAAAGCAGCGCCGAGAGGCAGAGCCGCCCGGCCGCTCGTCCCATCCATCCCCGATCCACGATCGTCGTCCCTCTCATACGCATTCCGGATATTCTGTGCACTTTGTCCGGATCTCAAATTTGCGATTTCAAATTTCAAATTTGAGCTTTCAAATTTTAAATTTGAGATTTCAAATTTCAAATCAACAGATCGGTGCACAAAGTTCCTGGGACCCGTATCACAGGACCTCGGGGCCTCGCCCGCTCGGAGATGCCCATTTTAACCGAGCGCGCGCCCGGGTGGAACGTGCCGAGTTGCCGAGTTGCCACCGTCGGCCCATTTCCCTTGCAAATCGGGCCTATTCAACCGATCATCGATAGCGAAGTTCCGCGGGCCCGAGCGGCCCAGCGACGAGGGCGTGGGAGAGTCTCGATGCGTTGGGATGACCGGGTTTATGGCGACGTGGCGATCGAAGATCCTCGACTGCTCGCCCTGATCGCCTGCCCGACGTTCCGGCGCCTCCGGGGGATCCGCCAGGCGGGGCCGTCGGCGTTCGCCTTCCCGTTCAAGACGGTTACGCGCCACGAGCACAGCCTGGGGGTCTTCCTTCTGCTGCGGGAGCTCGGCGCCGACCTCCGCGAGCAGGTCGCCGGGCTGCTCCACGACATCTCGCACACCGCGTTCTCGCATGCCGTCGATTTCGTCTTCTCGTCCGAGGAGCAGAACCACCACGAGCAGCTCAAGCGCGAGTTCCTCGAGCGCCCCGACATCGTGGCCGCGCTGGGGCCGCTGGGGTTCGAGCCGTGCGAGTTCCTCGATGACGCGGTGTATCCCCTGCTGGAGCGGCCGCTGCCCTGGCTCTGCGCCGACCGGCTCGACTACTTCTTCCGCGACGGCCTGGCCTGCGGCGTCGCCACGCAGGAAGCCGTGGCGTGGTTCCTCGCGCACCTGACGGTCGTCGATCGGACGATCGTCTTCACCGACGCCCTGGTCGCGCGCCAGGCCACGGCGCTCTTCGCCGAGATGAACCGCGACTGGTGGGCCAGCCCGACCGAAGCGTTCATCTACAACGAGTTCGCCGACGCGCTCCGCGAGAGTTTCCGCCTCGGCGTGCTCCGCAAGGAGGAACTCCTGGCCGACGACGCGCACGTCCTGGCCAAGCTCGAGGCGGCGAGCAGCCCGCTCATCGCCGAGAAGCTCGACCATGTCCTCCGCTTCGACCCCCGCCGGATCAACGGCTTCGTCCCCCGCGTGATCCCCAAGACCCGCTGGCTCGACCCGCCCGTCCAGGTCGGCTCGACCTTCCGGCGGCTCTCGGAACTCTCCGGAGAATCGGTGGCCGGCTGATACGCATTCCAGAGATTTTGTTCGCTCTGTTCGGATCTCAAATTTGAGATCTCAGATTTCAAATGAGCAGTTTCCTCTTACAAAACAGCAGACCGAGCGCACGAAATCCCTTGGATCCGTATGAGGGGCCGTCGGGGACGATCTCCCCTGGCCCCCCGAGGCGGGTGACGGTCACGGCGGCCCGCCTCAACGCTTCTTGAGGGTCACGCCGATGCCGGCGCCTTCCATGAGCACGAACGAGGTATCGAGGTCGGGGTTGGTGGTGATCGCCTCGAGGTAGCTCGGATGGACCGGGGGCCTGCGCATGTTGTGGGCGAGGATCAGCCCGCCCGGCCGGACGAGCGGGAGCAGCTTGGCGAGATAGTCGGCGTAGCCCGGCTTGTCGGCGTCGATGAAGAGGACGTCGATCGGCTCTGTGTGCTGCTTCACCGTCTCGTGGGCGTCCCCCTCGATGATGGTGATGAGGTCGTCGACGCCCGCCTTCTTGAAGTTCTCGCGGGCGACCTTGATCCGCCCGGGATCGATGTCGTGCGTGTAGAGATGGCCGCCGGTCTTGCGCAGGGCCAGCGCGAACCAGATCCCCGACTCGCCGGTGGACGTCCCGATCTCGACGACCCGCTTGGCATCCACGGCCTCGGTCAACTGCCGTAGGAGGCGCCCGTCGGAGGGGGAGACGTTGGCATACCGGGGGCCGCTCCGCTCTTCCTCGAGGGCGTCGAGGATCTTCTTCTCGCCCTCGTCCTTCGGCAATGGCGGTTTCTGGAGGTCGCCATGGCCCGCCGCCTCGGGCCATCGGGGGCCGCCCGCCGGGCGGTGGATCTCGTCGGCGGTCACTTTCCCGTCGTTGTTGGCGTCAAGCGCCCGAAGCTTCGTGGACGCGTCGTCGATCTCTCGGGAGGAGAGGCTGCCATCCCCGTCGGTGTCGAAGACCCGAAGCAAGGGGTTCGGCGGCCAGCCCCCGCGTCTCGGTTGCTGGGCCGAGGAGTGCTGTAACAGAAGGACCATCGCGGCAAGCGCCGCGATCGCGAGACTCAATCGCTTCATGGGGAGACCTCCGGGTGCTGGGCAGAAATCACGAGCCTGGTCAAATCCGATCCATCGGCCGACGACCTCCCCGGCCGAGTGCCTCGACGCGGCCGAGCAGCGGGTCGGGCTCGCCTCCGCACGGTCGTCCGACGGCCACATCATGATGAAATGAGCGTCATCGAGGAAGTGCCTGGCCCCGGGTGCCCCGCTCGGGGCTCAGGGGGCGAGGGCCTGGCGCGGCGCGTGGGTCGGTTCGATGGCCAGCGGCGGGCATTGCATGGAGATGTGCCGCGCCCAGGAGGGGTCGGGATTGGGGAAATCGCGTCGGGTGTGGACCCCGCGCGACTCCTCGCGGGCGATCGCGCCGGCGATCATCAGCTGGGCGACGATCAGCATGTTCTGCATGATCCAGCCGGCGGGGTCGTGGAAGGTGTGGCCGAGGACGTAGCGGCACCAGAAGTCGACCTGATCGGCGGCCTCGGCCAGGCCCTGGGCGTCCCGGGTGATGCCGACCGAGCGCCACATCAGGGCGCGGAGCGAGTCGCGGATGTCGGCCAGGTCGAGCGGCTCGTGGTTGCCATTGCTCGGCTCGGCCTCGATCGGCGGGACCTCGAGGCGATGGGGACCTTCGGCCTCGAGCACCCGGGTGATGCTCTCGGCGGCCCGGGCGCCGTGGACGAGCCCCTCGAGCAGGCTGTTCGAGGCCAGGCGATTGGCGCCATGGAGGCCCGAGCTGCTGACCTCGCCCGCGGCCCAGAGGCCGGGCAGGGTGGTCCGGGCGTCCGGGCCGATGGTCACGCCGCCGATCATGTAGTGCGCACCGGGGCGGACGGGGATCGGGTCGCGGGTCATGTCGAGATCGAAGCCCCGGCAGAGCCGGTCGATGCTGGGGAACCGCTGGCGGATGTAGGCGGCGTCGAGGTGCGACAGGTCGAGGTAGACGCTCGGGTGCCGCGTCTTGGCCATCTGCTCCGTGATGGCGCGCGACACGTCGTCGCGGGGCGCCAGCTCGGCCAGCGGGTGGTAGTCGGGCATGAACCGGTGGCCGCCGCGGTCGCGGAGGTACGCCCCCTCGCCCCGGAGCGCCTCGGTGAGCAGGTATCGGGTCGAGCCGGCGATGTAAAGGACGGTCGGGTGGAACTGCATGAACTCCATGTCACGGAGCTCGGCCCCCGCGCGATAGGCCAGCGCGTGGCCGTCGCCGGTGGCGATCGGGGGGTTCGTCGTCTCGCGATAGAGCTGCCCCGCGCCGCCGGTCGCCAGGAGCACGGCACGAGCCCAGATCAGCGACGGCCCGCGCCGCTTGTCCCAGACCACCGCGCCCCGGCAGCGGCCCTCGTGCGTCAGCAGGTCGATGGTGAAGCTGTTCTGCCAGATCCGGATGTTGCGCCGGTCGCGCGTCTGGTGGATCACGGCGCGCATGACCTCGCGCCCGGTGGCATCACCCAGCGCATGCACGATCCGGGCGTGCGAGTGCCCCCCTTCGCGGGTCAGGGCGACCTGGCCGTTGACCTCGTCGAAGTGCGTCCCCCAGCCGATCAGCTCGGAGATCCGCCTGGGCGCCTCGCGGACCACCTGCGTGACGACCTCGGGGTCGCAGAGCCCCTTGCCCGCCGCCAGCGTGTCGGCGATGTGGTCTTCGAAGTGGTCCTCGGGGTCGAGCACCCCTGCGATTCCCCCCTGCGCGTACATGCTGTTGCTCTCGCGAACCTCCTCCTTGGTGACGACCAGCACGCGGTGCGGCTCGCCGATCCCCAGGGCCGCGCGCAGGCCCGCCACGCCGCCGCCGATGATCAGCACGTCGGTGAAGTGGTGCGACAAGTCCCTCGGATCGAAACCGACCAGGTAGCGGCGAGGCAAGTTGAGCGGCGAGAGCATGGACATCGTACTCGACAAAGTCCACCCCGAGGGTGCGAAAGACGCGCACGAGTGATGTCCTCCGCGCCATCGGGGTGAATTCCTTCCTTATGGGTTTACCGCCCGCCGCCCGCCGTGGCGGACCGGGTCGGGGTGGCGACCTTCGACCGAGACAGGCTGCTCCGGTAGGCGTCGAACTTCGAGCGGAGCTCGGAGGGTGCCTCGAAGAGCGGGCCTTGAAGGTTGTTGTGCTCCTGGTCCTGGACGAAGCTGTTGCGGTCGCGAATGGTCCGGGAACCGATCTTGGCATTCGGATTCAGGTCGGGGAGTTTGCGGTTCGGGTCGAAGGTCCGGACCGGTTCCGGCTTGGCCTTGATCTCGCGGCCGGGGCCGGGGGTCGCCTTGGGCGCCTTCTTGAACTTCTGGACGAACTGCTCCATCTGCTCGCGCGACATCCCGGTCTCTTGCTCGAGCTTGGGCGTGACCTGGTCGCTGCGGAGCAGGTCTTCGAGCTTGCGGAGGACCAGGTCGGACTGCGGGATGTCGGGGGCGATCGTCTCCTCCGAGCTCACCGGCCGAGACTCGGCCCTGGGCGAGGGCTTCGAGGTGTCGGGCGCGGCCGGCCCTCCGGGAGGTCCCGGCCGGTTGCCGCCGCCGCCGTAGGGCGTGCGGCCTGCGCCGCCGTCGCCCCTCTGCCCCTCCGGGACCGTCCCGGAACCCTGGCCGCCCGGCTGTTCGGCCTCGTTGCCTGACTGTCCTTTCGGCTGACCCTGGGGATCGCCGGGGCCGTTCGGTTGACCCGGACGGCCTTGCTCTCCCGAGCCCTGGCCCGACGGCGGCGTCTGGGAATTCTCGGCCCCCGGCCGGCCCGAGGTCGCTCCCGGCTGACCGGGATTGCTCCCCTGACTGGTCTGGTTCAGCCGGGTCTGGCCCCTCGCGTCGGAGGGAGCCCCCTCATGTCTCACCGTCGATCGTCCTCGAGGATGCCCCTCGCGAGGCCCGGAGGACCGACGGGTCACATGAGAAGGCTTACCGCCCAGCTGGCCCGATCCGGTATCGTCATCTCCCGAGCCTTGGCTCCCTTCCGACCCTTGGCTTTGATCCTGGCCCGGTGATTGACCCTGGCCCTGACTAACTCCCGAGCCCTGGCCTTGGCCTGGAGTCTGGCCCTGGCCCGACGATTGGCCTTGGCCCGGCGACTGGCCTTGGCCTGGAGTCTGACCCTGGCCCGGCGACTGGCCTTGGCCCGGCGACTGGCCCTGGCCTGGAGTCTGGCCCTGGCCCGGCGACTGGCCTTGGCCTTGTGACTGACCTTGATCCGGTGTTTGGCCATGACCTTGGGTCTGGCCTTGAGCTTGGGTTTGATCCTGGCCGGGCGAGTTCGAAGCCCGGTTGCCCTGGTTGGGTTGTGTGCCTTGCGCGTTGGTCTGACCGTTCTGGCCGGACTGACTGGGCGTCGTGCCGGGCTGGCCGGCTTGATGGCCGGGGGGCGTCGGAGAATCCTCAGGAGCCTGGTTCGCCTGGTCCCGCTGCGCGAGTTGATGGTCCTGCGCGGAGTCCTGGCGGTCCGTATCGGTTATCCGTTCTTGATGGTTGTCGGGAGAAATCGGGCGGTCCTGCTGAGCGGGCCGCCGTGGTCCCTGGTTTTGTCGATCGGCCATCGCGTTCGGTTGCCCTTGATCGCCTCTCGGACCTTGCCGCGGCCCAGTCGGCGGGTTCTGGGCACCTTGAGGCTGGCCATCGGGCGTCGTCTGCGCGACCTGCTCGGACTGCGGCCCTTGCGGCTGCCCGTCGGACAACTTCGGAGCATTCCGAGGCTGTTCGTGAGGCGGCGTTTGCGTCTCTGTTTGGCCGTCGGGAGGAGTCCGCGTGTTCCGCGCGTTCCTCGGCACTTGGGGCTGGCCGTCGGGCAAATTCTGCCTGCCTCGCGGCTGGCCGTTGTTGGTCCGGGGCTGCATGCCGGGCTCGCCCTTCTGGCCATCGGCATTGGCCTGGGATTGCTGGCTCTTGCCCTTCGTGTTGGCCTGCGACTGAGTACCCGGCTCACCCTTCTGCTCATCCGCATTGGCCCGCGTCTGCGACTCTGGCTGTCCCGTCGGGTCGTTGGTCCGGGACTGCTGGCCCTTTTGACCATTTGCGTTGGCCTGCGATCGCGCGCCGGGCTCATCCCCCTGGCCATTGGCGTTGGCCCGCGGTTGCTGACCTATCTGACCGTTGGCATTGTCCTGAGTTTGCGCGCCGGGCTCACCCTTCCGCCCACTGGCATTGGCCTGGGATTGCGCTCCCGGTTGGCCCTTCTGACCGTTGGCTCGGGACTGCATTCCCTTCTGGCCGTTGGCATTGTCCTGAGTTTGTGCGCCGGACTCACCCTTCTGCCCATCGGCATTGGCCTGGGATTGCGCTCCCGGTTGGCCCTTCTGATCGTTAGCTCGGGACTGCATTCCCTTCTGGCCGTTGGCATGATCCTGGGTTTGCGTGCCGGGCTCACCCTTCTGGCCGTTGGCATTGGCATTGGCCTGGGATTGCGCACCCGGATCACTTTGTTGGCCGTTGGCGTTGGCCTGTTGTTGTGCGCCGGGCTCACCCTTCTGGCCGTTGGGATTGGCCTGGGACGGCATGCCCTTTTGGCCGTTGGGATTGCTCTGGGACTGTGTTCCAGGTTTACCCTTCTGCCCATTATCCTGGGATTGTGCGCCGGGCTCGCCCTTCTGGCCATTGGCGTCGGCCTGCGTCCGCGTGCCCGGTTCGCCCTGTTGACCATTGGCGTTGGCTTGGGATTGGGCCCCCGGCTCAGCCTTGTGCCGATCCGCATTGGCCTGGGTTTGCGTGCCGGGCTCACCCTTCTGGCCGTTGGCATTGTCCTGAGATTGTGTTCCGGGCGGCCCTTTCTGGCCGTTGGCATTCGTTTGGGATTGCGTGCCGGGCGGCCCTTGCGGACCGTTGGCATTGGCCTGGGGCGGCATGCCCTTCTGGCCATCGGCGTTCGCCTGCGACTGCGTGTCGGTCAAGCGCTGTGGAACATTGGCATCGGACTGGGATGGCATGCCGGGCTGATTCTTCTGACCCTCGGCGTTGGCCTGGGATGGTGTGCCAGGTTGACCAGTTTGGCCGTTGGCATTCGTTTGGGATTGCGTACCGGGCTCACCTCTCTGGCCATTGGCCTGGGATGGTGCGGCGGTTTGGCCTTTACCATCGGAATTGGCGTTGGCCTGGGGCTGCTCCCCCAGCTGCCCCGGCTGGCCATCGGCGTCCCCCTGCGATTGAGCGCCGGGCTGACCCTGCTGGCCGTTGGCATTGGCCCGCGACCGCGCGCCAGGTGCGCCCCTCCGTGGGTCATTTGCCCGCGACGGCGCGCCAGGCTGCCCCTGTTGGCCGTCGGGCTGGGCCTGCGTGCCCGGGGTTTGGTTGGGGTTGGCCCGGGCGACCTCGGGGGAGGTGGTGTTCGAGTTCGGGGCGCCGTTCGGGG
>JAFANO010000211.1 GCA_019232645.1 Planctomycetaceae bacterium
TGATGCAGTTCGTCAAGTTGGAGCTGAAGCAACTGCTGGAGGACCCCAGGCCAGGGACGCTCGCGGTCGCGCCGGGCAAGCCGACGGTCTACCTGATCGCGGGAGTCAACGGCTCGGGCAAGACGACGTCGATTGCCAAGCTGGCGCAGCGCCTGAAAGACCAGGGGAAGACGCTCTTGCTGGCCGCCTGCGACACCTTCCGCGCCGCGGCGGCCGACCAGTTGACCATCTGGGCCCAGCGCGCCGGGGCCGACCTCGTCCGGGGCGCCCCCGGTGCCGACCCGGCCAGCGTCGCGCACGACGCCTGCGACCGCGCCCTGGCCCGCGGCATCGACATCCTGATCGTCGACACCGCCGGCCGGCTCCACACCCAGTCGCACCTGATGCGCGAGCTGGAGAAGGTCCGCAACGTCCTCCAGCGCAAGGTCCCCGGCGCCCCGCACGAGGTCCTGCTCGTCCTCGACGCCACCAACGGCCAGAACGCCATCCGCCAGGCCGAGGTCTTCACCAAATCGATCGGCTGCACCGGTGTCATCCTGACCAAGCTCGACGGCACCGCCAAGGGGGGCGTCGTCGTCGCCGTCCGCCAGACCATCAACCTTCCCGTCAAGTTCATCGGCGTCGGCGAGGCGATCGACGACCTCCAGCCGTTCGACGCCGACATGTTCGTGGAATCGCTGTTCATCTGAGCCTACTTCGGGCGCGGCCGCCTCGACGTGACGAGGAAGGAGCTCACGAGGTCCAAGTCGTGACACTCCGCACGCACCCAGGGTCCCGGGGTGTCGTTTGGCTCCCGCGACTGAGGGGCGGAGAGAGATACCTCCCATTGACGAAATGGCGGGTTTCGACGAAGTTGTCGGCCACACCTCGAGACGCCAGCACGGTTCACGCACGACGCGGCAGGGATCGCCCGCGATTCCCGACGGCAAGGTGACAACGCCTCATCCCCATCCCCACACCCCGCGTGCCGGGGAGCGTTCCTCCTGACCTCTTGAGAGGCTGCCACTTTCGCTCGGTGACCGGCGCGACGCGCGGGAACCAGGCTGGAGATTGGTCATCGGCCTGTCCAATTCTACTGACCCGGATTAGCCGGCGCTGATGCGTGCAAGCACTGTCATCACAGGGACTTGTGTCAAAATCGGGGCGCCGGGCGAGGCCGGAGGTCACGGTGGCCTGATTTCGACGTAAGTACCAATAGAATCATCGAGAATGCATTCATAAGCGCCGGCTAATCCGGGTCAGTAGAACCCATGTCCCCGCGTGGAATCGGAGCCCCTGCTCATGGTCGAAGCCGCCCCGAAACGGAAACGCCGACGCTTCTGGGTCATCCTGCTGGCGACGACGGCGACCGTCCTGACCGCCGCGGTCGCCGCGATCCCCTGGATGCTGGGGACGCCCCCCGTCCTGCGCCTCTTGCTCGCCCAAGCCAACGCCGCCCTGGCCCCCGGCGCGATCGAGTTGACCGGGCTCCGGCTGTCGTGGTTCGGGACAACCCGGATGACGGGGCTGGTGCTCCGCGACCCTCGGGGAAAGCGCGTCCTCGTGGCCCCTCGCGTCTCGCTGGATCGGAGCGTCTGGCGACTGCTGTCCGACCGTTCGCAGCTCGGGACGCTGACACTCGACGGTGCCGCCCTGGACATCGAACGGCGCGCCGACGGCTCGATCGATCTGGCCGACGTCTTCGGGGCGCTCCTGGCCGAGAAGCCGGATCCCCATCCGAATCCCGGTCCCGGCGCGAAGGCCGAGGCGGATCCGTCCCTCGAGGCGAAGGGTGCTCCCATGCCGAGTTTCACCCTGCGGGTCGTGCGGGGGACCCTCGCGCTTCGGAGCCCCGAGCTGGCCGAGCCGCTGACAGCCGGGAGAGTCGACTTCACGCTCCAGAATCCCGCCGCGCCCGGGGGACTGGCGTGGAAGCTCGCGCTGGCCAACGGCGTTGAGGCCGGGACCGAGACGCTGGAGGTCTCCGGCCGCTGCGATCTCCGGGCCAGGGCCGGGACCCAGCCCGACCTGGAGTTGAGCCTTTCGGGGTGCCGCTGGCCCCTCGCGGGGTCCGTCGCGGGGGTCCTGGCCCGCGGTCGGCTCGACGGCAAGATCGAGGCCCGACGGCAGGAGGGGCACTGGGCCTTCGGGGGCGCCGCGAAGGTCCTCGACCTCGACGCGGCGGGTGTCGCCCTCGCGGGCGACCGGCTCCGAATCGACCGGATCGACGGGACCTGGGACCTGGCCCAGGATGCCGGGGCGTGGGCCATCCGGAGGTTCGACGCGACCTGCCCGCTCGCAACGCTCGCGGCCAGCGGCACGATCGCGGAAACGGCGAGCGCCTCGGCCCGGGTCGAGGGACATCTCGACCTGGCCGCCCTGGCCCGACAGCTCCCGCATGCGCTTCGACTGCGCGACGGACTGGCCCTGGAGCGAGGTTCGGCGCACGTCCGAGTCGACCTTCGAAGCGAGGCGGACGCCCCGCAACGCCTCGACGTGGAGGCGCGGGTTTCGGACCTGATCGCCCGCGACGGCGCGAAGACGATCACCCTGCGCGACCCGGCGACGCTCTCGGCGAGCTTGACCCGCCGGGATGCCGACCTCCGCGTCCCGAAGCTGGAGCTCAAGACCGCGTTCCTCGACGCCACGGGCTCGGGCGACCTGGACCGCGGAGTCACCCTCGCCGCGACGTTCAACTTCGGCGAGTTCCAGGCCCAGCTCCGCGACCTGATCGACTTCGGCGGCCTCGGCCTGTCGGGGCAGGGTCGGCTGGCGGCGAACTACCGCCGGGCCGAGTCGAACTACGTCGGGAGGCTTGCCGCCGAGGTCCGCGCGCTCCGGGTCGTCGGCCTGGCCTCCGACCCGGTCGCGCGCGACTTCGTGCGGCTCGACGCCTCCGCGAGCGGCCCGGCGTCCGAATCGGGCCTGCCGCTGTCGTGGGAGAACGCCCGGGTCAATCTGAACGGGGACGACGTCGCGGCCCGAGCGTCCGCCAATACCCGGGAAGGCGTCACCACCGTGTCGGCGAACGCCTCCGTCCCGTATCCATTCGGGGCGGTCGACGGTCGGGCCGATGGGAAGCTCACGGCCCGCTGGAGTGAGCGCCTCCTGGAGATCGACGAGGTTCGCCTGGGGCTCCGGCCGGCTGATCCCAAGCTCGCGGCCCGTTCGATCAACCTTGCCGGCAAGGGCCGGCTCAACCTGGGAGCGGGCGAGTTGACCCTTGGCCCGATCCCGGGGACGGCGCCCGGCGCGATCGGCCTGGGTCCCGAGGGCGTGCGCGTGCGAGGGCTGGGCCAGTCGGCCTCGGGCCGGCGGGTTGAGGCGAGCCTGGTCGGCGACCTCGCCGCGCTCGACCAGGCCTCCGCGACCTGGGTTGGCGGTGACGCCCACGGGCTGGCCGGGTCCTGGGACGTCCAGATCACGGTCGAAGAGGGCGATCAGGGACGACGGAACTTCGGCGGAACGGCCAAGTCGCTCGACCTCTCCCTCCCGGGCGGCGACGGCAAGGGCCGTCGGGTCGAGGGCCCGATCGCATTGGCGCTGGGCGGGGCGTACCAGGTGGCCGACGATCGCGTTGATCTCGCTTCGCTCGTCCTGGCGAGCCGCTACGCGGTCGTCTCGGCGTCGGGACGCCTCGCCGAACCGGCCGGCCGACGCGTGGCCGACCTCCAGGGGACGCTGACCCCGAACTGGGACTCGATCAAGAAGCTGGCGGAGGCGTCGATCGAGCCGGGCGCCTCGCTCACGGGGAACCCACGCGCCTTCCGCATCAAGGGTCCGATCTCCGGCGGCGCGGCGGCCGAGATCCTCAAGGGGCTCGACGCCGAGCTGGGCATCGACCTGGCCGAGGCCCAGGCGTTCGGCATGCGGGTCGGCCCGGCGCCCATCGTCGTGCGGTGCGGCGGGGGCCGCGTCGCGATCGACCCGATCGCGACGACTCTGAACGGCGGGCGGGTCGCGCTCAAGCCCGAGATCGTCCTCGACGACCCGAAGGGCATGGCGCTCCGGCTGGCCTCCGGCTCGGCGATCGAGGGGGCTGAGCTCAACCAGGAGGTCTCGCGCCGGGTCCTCTCCTACGTCGTCCCCGCCCTGAACGACGCGGCCCAGGTCCGTGGCCACCTCTCGGTCGCCATCGACCGCGCCGAGTTCCCCATCGGAGGGTCGGACGGCCGGTCCTCGAACGTCGCCGGTCGGGTCGACTTCCAGGACGTCGTGTTCGAACCCGGCCCCTCGGCCGCACCACTGCTCTCGCTGGCCGGCAAGGGCCAGACGCCAGCCTTGCGACTCCACCAGCCGGTGGTGCTCACGGTCGCCGATGGCCGGGTCACCCAGAGCGGCCTGGTGATCCCCCTGGGGGGCTCGAGTCGGCTCGAGCTGGGGGGCTCGGTGGGCTTCGACGAGACCCTGGCGCTCCGGGCCGTGGTGCCGGTCTCGGGCGCGACGCTCGGCAATCAGGCGAAGCTCGGCCAGGACCTCGACGGTACCCGCATCGTCGTGCCGATCGGCGGCACCATCGCGAAGCCGACGATCGACGCTCGAGCGCTCCGGCTCGCTCTCCAAGAGCTGAGCAAGACCGTCCTGAAGCGCGAGGTCACGCGCGACGCATCCGAGGTGCTCGACCGCATCGTGCGGCCGAGCGGCGAATCCGAGACGCCACGATCTCCTGATGGGCTCCCCGCGACGCGCGAGGCCCAGAAGCTCGGCGAAGACCTCCTACGCCGCCTGGTCCCGCGCTGATCCGGACCCCAGGATCGAGAACTCCTCGCGACGTGTCCCCCGAATTCGGCGGGACACGTCGCCCTTCCGCGCCAAGAGGATCCGCAAGGGGAGGGAGGCCTTCTGCTCGGGGCGGCGGTTTGACGGCGCCTCGCCATCTCTCCGACCTGTCGAAGGACGGCACAGGGAGATCCTCATGTCTCGAGGATCGGGTCGGCGGCCGGATCCGTCCCGCGGCTCGATCGAGACAGGCCGCCCCGCGGGATGCCCCAGCCTCGCGGGGTTTGTTTCAATCGTTTAGATGTTGGTGACACTCCGCTCGGGCTAAAGCCCGGCGGCTTCTCTGCCGATCGGGATCGACCCGACCGGCCCGGGAGGGACGTGTGTCCGACCCATCGGGCTCATCCTGAACCCTGGAGCCACTTGCCCGGTGTCCCCGGGACTACCCGGCTTGGGGCCGGGATACTTGGAAGGATGTACGAAGTGGATCCCGTACGGTACAGGACAACCCGGCCGCAAGCCGCCCTCGATGCCGATGGCGCGGATGTTGGCGCAGCCCACGACGTCGCGGGGCGCCACATATCCACACCGGCGGCACCGATAGGTGCGGGCGTGCTTCGACCGC
>JAFANO010000285.1 GCA_019232645.1 Planctomycetaceae bacterium
GCTGCATCCAGTAGAGGACGTATTCGCCCTTCGCCGGGCCCCGGTCGTTGAGCCGTCGGATGCGCGTATCCTGGATGAGCGTCGTCGCGGCTTGGGTCTTCATGCCGTCGCCTTCGAGCGGAGGTCGGCGAGCCCGCCGTCGACGCCGAGGATCTGCCCGGTGATCCAGCCCTGCCGCGGGTCGAGCAGCCATGCGATGGCCGAGGCGACGTCGGCGGGCTCGCCGATGCGGCCCAGGGCGTGCATGGCGGTCGAGGCCCTCAGGGTCGCCTCGTTCGACGTCATGGCTGCGGTGAGCGGCGTGCGCACCAGCCCGGGGGCCACGCCGTTGACTCGGATTCCGCGCGAGGCATAGGTGGCTGCCGCGGAGAGCACCAGGCCGATAATCCCCGCCTTGGCGGCGGCGACGGCTTCGTGGTTGGCCAGCCCGGCCCGCGCGGCGGCCGACGACACCAGGACGATCGAGCCGCCGGTATTCTTCATCGCCCGCGCCGAGGCCCGGACCACCGCGAACGCCGAGGTCAGGTTAACGGCGAGCGCCGCGTCCCATTCCGCATCGCTGGTCAGGTGAGCCGGCTTGAGCAGCAAGGAACCCACGCAATGGGCCACGCCATCCAGTCGACCGTGCCGCTCCGGGACGCGGGCCACGCAGGCATCAACCTGGGCCGATTGCGTCGCGTCCACGGGGAACGGATGGGCCCCGAGTTCGTCCGCCAACGCTTGGAGCTTCTCGGCGTTCCGCGCGGCGACGACCAGCCGCGCCCCCCTCGCGACGAGCTGGCGGCACAAGGCGGAGCCGATGCCTCCCGTGGCGCCGAGCACGAGGTAAGTCGGGGGTTGCTCGAAATCGGTCGCGGTCATGCGCTCGGCCTCCGCGTCGTCGATCGTCGCCCTACGCCCGACCCCGCGACCCGACTCGGGCCCCGGCCGGGCTCGAGAAGCTCGCGTACGCGACGGGCGCGGCCGTCGAAGATGGACTCCAGGTCGCGACGGATGCCGAGTCGGTGCAGGGCAACTCCGAGCCAGCCCAGGGGGAGCCGATAACGGACTTCGTCGCGGATCAGTGTCCCCCCCATGCGCGCCTCGAAGGTGTGCGTGTGGCGCCAGTGGCGATATGGCCCTTGCAGCTGCGTGTCGACGAATCGGTGGGGCGGTTCCCATTCCACGATTTTGGTCGTCCACCGCAGCGGCATGCGGTGCCAACGCAGCCTGTATTCGATCAGGGTGCCGGCGCCCATCACGATCGGGGCCGGTGTGATCACGGAAAAGCGGAGCCACGCGGGCGTGATGGCCTCCAGGTTGGTCGCGTCGCCGAAGAAGGCGAAGACCTCCTCGATAGGTCGGGCGAGCCATTGCTCCCGCTCGATGAAATAGGTTCGCGCATCGTCCACAGGAGGTTCCTCCAAAAGGACACTGTGACCCATCCCCTCCGCGGCGATGTTGGCGATGAGGTCGTAGGACGGCTTGAGCTGATCGCGGCCGCGGAAGTTGAATGACTGATTCATGGAGTTCATCAGGGTGGACATCTCGCCGAACCGGCCGCCGAGCAGTTCCTGCACGGCGGCCGCCGAGTCCGGCGAGGCACCCTTCGGCTGCAGCAGCCCGATCTGCAGCCGGTCGATGCGCAGGAACGTCCCCCTTACCTCACGGATTGGGAGGGGACGGCCACGCCTCGTGAGCCGGCGAGGGCCGTGCTCGTGGCGGCCACCACGACGCCGGACAGGCCGACCAGCGTGTAGACGACGCGGCTCAACGTCGCCGTCTGGCCCCCGAACAGCGCCGCGACGAGGTCAAACTGGAAGAGGCCAATCAGGCCCCAATTGACGGCCCCGATGATCACCAGGAGCAATGTGATCCAGTGAAGTGATTTCATGCTGTTATCCCTTTCTCGTATCGGAACTCACCGGATGTCGAGAACGGGGCGGATGGACGACCACCCGCCCCGTGCCTCTTCTTCCCGGCCCCGTCGCCCACCTCGCCCGCGGGAGGAGCACGGAGTTGATGACGTGGATCACGCCGTTGCTGGCCTTGATGTCGGCCTGGGTGATCTGCTCGTTGCTGCTCTGTCCCGATCGGTTGAAGATCAGATGACCGGGGACAACGCGCCCCCGGCCGTCGCGAGACCCGCGCGTCACGACGCGTGGACGTGGTCCGAACCCGCGATCTTGACCAGCTTGTTGTAGACGCCGAGGACCAGGAACGGCGCCGCCCACTGGCCGATGAAGAGGCTCTCGTCCTTCTTGCCCTTGAGCTGCAAGGCGAGCGAGACCCCCATGGAAGCGATGGCCGCCCAGAGCCAGAGGTCCGACGGCAGCTTGGCCGTCCGCTCCTCGATCATGCGCGCCACCACCCCTTCCGAATGCTCCCGGGCCTCCGCCGTCGCCCGCCCGGGCCGAGTCGCCGTCTCGATCATGTTGCACTCCTTCCGGGAATACCTCGGGGCGTCGAACGCCAACGCCCGCCGTAGTCCACCCGAAAAACAACCAAATCGACCACTTTATTGTAGGAAGTCGATTGAGGGGAGTAAAGGCAAGAACTCGGAATTATTGGATTTTCTCTCGTCCTCAATCGTCCAAAACGGTAGAATTTCTATAGGAAAGACCGATGCCGATCGGCGACGCTTGCCGGTCGGGAGCATGCCGAGGGCGCCCGCTTCTCCGTAAGCTATTGAGATGGACGAGCAGGGGCCGAACGCCGGAAACCCGTATGTGAGCACGGCCCAAGTCGCCGAGGCCCTGGGGGTCGGGGTCACGACCGTCAAGCGCTGGGTGGACCAGGGGATCTTGCCGGCGCACAAGACCCCGGGGGGCCATCGCAAGATCCTGCTGAGCGACGTCGTGCGGGTCGTCCGCGAAGGCGACTTCCCGCGCCTGGATCTCAGCCGCCTGGGCCTTCCCCCGGCGGTCCAGGAAGCGCCGGACCCCAAGTCGTTAAGCGCGGCGATGCTGGTCGCCCTGAAGCGGGGCGACGCCGAAGACCTGAGGTCGCTGCTCCGGGGGGCGCATCGGTCGGGCCTGGCGATCGAGACCTTGGCCGATGCCGTCGTCGCGCCGGCGATGAGGCGGCTCGGGCATGAGTGGGCCGATGGCCGGGTGGACGTCTGGCATGAGCACCGGGGCACCCAACTCTGCGCGGCCGCCCTCTACGAGATCCGGGCCACGCTCGAGGGCCCCGCCGACGACACGAAGCCGCTGGCCATCGGTGGCGGCCCGGAAGGAGACCCGTACCTGCTGGCGAATCTCCTCGCGGAGATGGCGCTGATGGGCCTGGGATGGGAGGTGGTCAACCTGGGGCCGAATACGCCATTGCTCTCCTTCCGCGCGGCCCTGGCGCAGACCCGCCCGCGCCTGCTCTGGCTCTCGGCCAGCTCCCTCGTCGCCCCGGCATTGTTCCTGGAGCAATACCGCGAGATGTACCAAGAGGCTTCGCGGATGGGGACCGCCGTCGCCGTCGGAGGGCAGGCCCTGACCGAGGAGGTACGGGCCCAGATGCCCTACACGACCTTCGGCGACGGCTTGACGCACCTCGTCGCGTTCGCCCATTCCCTCCGCCCAGGGGCCCGACGGCCGCGACGCGGCCGGCCGCGGGGGACGTGACCGTGGGGCGTCCGAGGTCGTCTTCTCGAATCGGATGGAATACTGTCTGGCTCATGTGCCTAGCTCGGTGGGATCCCGTCGGGTCCGCCGTGCGGACCGTCCCGACGCGGCTCGCAACACCTTGATTTCCAGGGTCCTCCGTCAAGGTCCGCGCAGATGCCGCGTCTAACACAGACGGCCGTCGAGCCTCCGCAATTGGAGGTCTCATGCGGACTCCAGGAATTTCGTGCGCTCGGCCTGCTCAATTGAAAGAGGAAATTTCAAATGTGAAATCCGGACAGAGCGCTCAAAATCTCCGGGATGCGTAGAACGGGTTGCTCGGTGTCGGCCCACGTGACCCGACTGCGGCCTTCTGGTGCAGATGACGCACTCGCGAGGCGCACCGCGACGAGGTGACATCGGACCAGTCGGCGGCAAAACTTCGTGACGCATCTCCGCGGCACGACCTCATGCCGTGTGAAAA
The DNA here is from genome assembly GCA_019232645.1 of Planctomycetaceae bacterium. GTDB lineage: Bacteria > Planctomycetota > Planctomycetia > Isosphaerales > Isosphaeraceae > JAFANO01. The sequence goes on from JAFANO010000285.1 coordinate 4,060, forward strand.
TCGCCGCCCTCCTGCCGTCGTGGGAGGGGCATGGCCGTGAGCGATCAGGGTCGCCAACGGGGGCCTCCCCTGGGCTCAGGCGCCCGCGGACATCAAGGCCAGGAACTTCTCGCCCCCCTTCGAGAGGTGATAGCGGGTGTGACCGCTCTGCTTGTCCTTGGCCCCCTTCTTGACCAGCTTCTTGTCGACCAGGGCGTCGATAGTCTTCTGCTCGGCCTTCTTCTCGTTCGGATAGCCGGCTTCCTTGGCCGCCGAGATCGCCTGAAGCAGCTCGTGCTGACGCTCGGTCAACTTGACCGGGGCCACCTTCTTGAGCGCCACCTTCTTGGACGCCGCTTTCGGCGCCGCCTTGGCGGCATCCGCACCCTTCGGCGTGTTCGCCTTCGGCGTCGTCTCCGCGGTGACCGTCGAAGCCGCCTTCGAGGCCGAGGCCTTCTTCGCTGCCTTAGCCGCGCCCTTCGTTTGGGAAGCCGTCGCGCCGTTCGCCCTTGTCGTCGCTTTCTTCTTCACGGCCATTGATTCGAAACCCTCATGATCAGGAGGAGGACCGTCGCGGACCGGCACCAAACCACCGGACAGTCCGTCCCTTCCGAGCGAAATATATCACCAGAGGGAAGCCGAAGATGATTCGTATGCCCCCGTTTATTGCCCGATTCCCGCGAAAACGGCCACCGTTCCATGGTAATAATTCAATATAATTTACATTAATTGATTATTATACTCATGATGCGGAGTTATTCTTTGTCAACGCGACTCGAATTTGAAAGGTCGTCTTTCCCTGTTTTTTTTCGGGGTTTCCTCCCTGTTCCCGCCTCATCGGCGAGGGCGACCTCATGTCGATGTGCACGGAGGAGGACTCTCTCCTCGATCACAATCGTTTCGCGGAAGAAAATTCGTAGGAGAATCGATTTTTCGGGGACGGCGAGTGGTCGACGCGACATCGTCGGTCGCGAGCGGCGACGACCCTCCCGATCGATGGAGCGGGTTCTGGCATAATGGAGTTTATGTGAATTATTGTTTAGTATATGATCATTAATT
>JAFANO010000406.1 GCA_019232645.1 Planctomycetaceae bacterium
CGAGACGCGGGGCGACCCGGCCGAGAATGCCCTTCGCCACCTGAATCAATACGGGGTCCTGGACACCGACGAATGGCGGCGACGCGACGATGTCCGCGCCTTGCCCGAACGCGATCGCGCGGAGCTCGAGATCTGGCTCCTGGAGCAAGTCCTGCGCTACGGCCATGCCCTGGGGAAGCGTCCCGATTCCCCGGAAGACTGGTGGCGCGGCCTGGTGTTGCTCGAGCGGACGGCACGCATGACCCCACTCGTACCGCTCATTCACCAGTGCCGACTCCTTCGGGGACGCCTCAAGCTCACCAGACCGACATCGCTCGTCGATGGTCCTGCCCCCCCGAATCCTCCTCCCCGCTGGATGGAGGAATACCTCCGCGGGGTCGAAGCCGAACTCGCCGGGTCCGCCGCGGAGGCCCAGGCGCATTATAAGAAGGTGCTGATCGACCGCCCCACTTCCTTCTGGGGCCACTATCGAGCCGCGGTCGTGGCCTGCGAGTTCCACAAGACTCGTTCCGCCCTCTCCCATCTCACGTTCTGCGTCGATCGGCGCCCCCGGAATCCGGTCTTGCGAGATCGACTTGCCGGGCGCCTCTTCGAACTGGGGCGCCTCGACGCGGCACTCGAACAATGCAACAAGGCATTGATGCTCGATCCCGACCTGGCCGAATCCTACCGCACGCGAACGTTGATTCGAGGACGACTCGGGCGGACGGAGGACCTGATCTCCGACATCAGGCGATTCGAGCTGCTCACACGAAGCCAGGGCAAAGTCCCCTCACTGAAACTCCGCCTCGAATCGATGATCTCACTCAGGAACGATCTCGTCTTCAATAAAGAGGGTCGGTGCGATGACCTCCCACGCCGGATCTTGGACGTCGATTTTGAGGATGTCGACGCACGCATGATCGTGGCCGAGCAACTCCTGGACGCGGGACGACGCGACTGGGATCTCCTGGGCCCGGGGAATCGCGAAAAGAATATCGCCCTCATGGAGGCCGCCCTCGGCGCGATCGACAAGATCCTCGAATTGGACCCCGAGCACCTCCGCGCCCGCTACGAACGTGCCATGCTGCTCCGCCAGGTGGAAAGCGCCTTGGGGGAAATCGAAAAGGTCCTCAAATCCCACCCCGAAACCCCTCGCGCTCGCCACGAGCATGCCATCCTGATTCGCCTCCTGAGGCGTGAGGAGGCCGCTCGTGACCTCGAATTTGTGATGGACCATCCCCGCCTCGAAAAGTTCCTCCAGGAGTCCCACGACGCCATTTCCGTCTTCCATCACACCACCTCGAGGTACATCCACGAAGGGAAAATCTTGGCGGCCCTCCGGGCCGCCGAGCGCGGCTTGGCCCATTCGGAACGGTTGAACTGGATGCGTGGTATGTCACATTATATGATGGCGAAAGTATATGCAGTCGCCTCGGCCGATGCCCCTGGTCTCCTCCAGAAGACCGCCTTTCATCTCAAAAAATCTGGCGAGATCAGACCGCATTTCATCATGAAACATTTCGAGGATGATCCGACATTCGACAGTTTGCGCCACAAGATCAGGCCACTGATCGACTGACGTCCGCTCGGACCCGCCCTCGCCCTCCTCGCTCGATGACGACGATGGTTGCTTTCGTCCCGATCATGGGAAGAATTGTCCCGCAATTGCAATGCCCGCCGGATCCCTCAACGATCCGACGGGCGTCGGCTTTGTGCAATGGATCGCGCATCCTCACGGAGACTGCTGCTCTGCTTTAAAATAAGGTGCCCGGAAAAAATTTTCCTGGTATCAAAGGAGTTACGCTTGACGCTCTCTTTGGCCAGAGGCGGTGATCCGCTCGACTTACGAGGGGCGACTCAACACATTGGCGATCACTCGTGCATCGTGATTTGTTTTAATTTCTTGGGAAGCACCGCGGATCGCCATTCAAGCAGGTTCCACGGGCCCGATGGGGGGAGGAGGGAGGAAGATGATCGGAGGCTCACCGCCCGGACCCGGCAACGGTTCGGAGTTGCTCGGATTGGCCGGAGTCGAGGGGTGGTAGGGATCACCCGAGGCTGAGGGATCGCCGGAATCATTCACGATCGTGATCGACCCGGGATCATTGATCGCGAGCGAGTAGTCGACGGCGGGAGAGACGACCGCATGATCAGTGGCCACAGGAGCGGCCGTAGCCACGACGAGGGGACTCGCGGGGGCCACGAATCCCGCGGGAGCGGGATTTAGTCGGCGTTCCAGGAATTCGGGAGCATAGCGTGGATTCCGGATGGGAGCATAGCGCGGGTTTCGGAACAATTTCATGGATAAACTCAATGGAAATGGGAAATGGGTTCGCTCGACTGCGGCCGTTACGAGCGCGAGTGTCCCTGGCTATAAGTAAGGAATTTGGAACCACTATTCGCCGCCACGTAAGAATAAATAATTCTTACTGACTTCGATAATGAAGGAAATCAGGCCGACCTCCGTCGGTCTGGCTCCGAGTCACTCGACCACCTGTCCCTTCGAAATTCCTCGCATGACTTATGGCCAGGGACACTCGACGGCGACCGCCATGGAATAATATCCCGAAATTCTCGGAAAAAATCCCGAAAATCTCGGAAAAATCCCGAAAAAGAAATTCCTTGCTCGCCAGGACGTTTCCCGAGAGGCGTGCGCGACCCAACCACCAGAAACCTCGGTGCTGGATGGACGCGAGGGACGTGAAGGCGGTTCGGTGTTCAGCGTGACGGGATGGGCCGTCTTGACGCGAGGATTCGTTTCACGCCACAGTCCGAGCACCCTCCCCGGGTGAGGCCGGGGCTCGACCCACAGCCAGCGCCCGCCCCGCGGTCTCCGCATCCGGCCCCGCAATGGCCCTGACCGAGGGCTTCGCTGACGTGATCCAGCGATCCGGGGGACTCAAGTCCGACCGGTTCGAGCATCACGTCGAGACCGCAGCGCGAGCGGAAGGTGGCGAGCAGTCCGGCGAGGTCGAGAGGGCGTGGGCCAAGGTAGTGAAGGACAACCCGGCCAGGATCGAGTAGGACCTCGACGTCGATCAGCTCGACCGGCCAGTCGAGGCTTTCCATGATGTGCCGGCAGGACGTGAAGTGGTGGGGGCGCTCGAGGTCGGCCCGAAGGCCGCGTTCGAGGTCGCCGGGACCGGCGGAGCGGAGGATCACGGCCGAGGACGCCGGGGTTGAGCCATCCCCCGGGTCGGACGGTCGGGGGATCCTGAGGAGGACTTGGCCCAACTCGATGCCGCGATGAGTCCGGATGACGACCGACTGGCCGCGTTCGAAGTCGGCGGTATCCGAGGAAAACCGACTTACATCATGCATCACGCCGTAGCGGACCAGATACGCGTGTTCCATGCGGCTCACATCGATCTCCCGAGTGTCTGCAACATCTCTCAATGTATCAATCACTCGGCGACGGGTGCAACTCATCTTTCGCAGACCTGGAGCAAGTGTCATGCCGCCGTGGCTGCAACTAGAGAACATGACAATCGGAGGAGGGGGGTGCGTGCAAGCATGGAATGGATGCTATATCCAGGGAAACCTCAAGGTGGGCCTTCTCGGCGCCGGGACGACCCACAGACCTGCCGTGCCGGAGGGTTCACACCCTGGGGGGCAATTCTCCATCGGTGACGCGGGGCGACCGTCTCGAAGGCTCCGCCGGGGTCGCCTCCCGACACGTACGCCTGCGGCTCGACCCATTCATGAGGGCCGGCCGAAGCGACCTCCCGGAAGGTCGCACTCGTGATCTCGAAGCCGAGCCGCGCGCCGAGCCGCGCCAGGTCCGCGTCGAAGACCGCGTGGAGCCGCTGCACCGACTCGGGCATGAGCATCGGCCGCTCGCTCGTCGTCCTCCAGAACGCCTTGAACCGTTCGTTCCAGTGCCTCGGGACCAGCCATCGCCGGATGCGGCGCAGGAGGGAGACGTTCACGATCGTCTCGCGGATCACGCTCTTGCGCAACTGTTCGCTGGTGACGTTCTGCGCCTTCATCGAAAAGTCCCACCGCGGACGGCCCTCATATCCGATGAACCGGCAGATCCGCTCCAGCTCCTCCTGGGGGTGGGCGACGAGGTGTTCGAAGAAGACGGGCAGCACGCCCTCCCGGCCGAACGCCTCAAGGTAGGGTTCCAGTTGCCTGCTGTAGAGGCCGTAGGCGGTCAGCTCGGGATGCTGTTCGATGGCCTGGTCCACCGAGACGTTGATCCGGCCCCGGATGGTTTCGTGGAGGTAGTGCGAGATCAGGCGCTCGATCGGGTCGCGCATGATGTAAATGAGCTTGACCCGGGGAAGGTGTCGTCGGATCCGGGCGACCGTGTGCGGGTAGGTCGGAAGCTTGGTGTAATGCGTGCTCGACTCGCCACAGAGGGCACGCTCGTCCGCCCCCTCGAAGATCCCGCGATACCAGTCCCAGCCTTTCGCGTAGATGTCGTCGTCGCTGAAGAAGTTCGGCTCCTTGGGCCGGCTCATGAAGAGCCCTGACTGGATGGCTAATTGCTCATGCAACGTGCTCGTGGCGCATTTCATCGCGCCGATAATGATGAAATCCGGCCCGCGACCCATTGTTTCGGGACTCCGGCGGCGATGGAAGATACGCGTCCTCATGCTGATGAAGCGCTCGCGTTCTCATCTGGTCCTCGGCCCTCGAGCGAACGGACCCGGCGGCAAACTGGGGGTGATTCACCCGAACCCGAGACCTCGCCTGCCGACAAACGGCCCCAATTGTTTAATCGGAATCAGCCTCGCCCTCAAGGTCAATAAAAATCCCGAGATCAGTCGACCTCGAAATCCACAGCCCTCGATTCGTCTTGAGCTTGGGACGCCCGTCGACGAGGGTAGCCGGCCTGCCGCCAATCATCCCACATCCTGTCCCTCGGAATGAGCGTCGTTCGTCACGCCTTTGTTCCAGATTATTGCTCGGGTTGTAGCGAATGTGCTCATTTGGTAGACTGGAGCGTGTTTGAGTGAATTATAATACATATTTCGATGAACCAATGCGGAGGGCTCATCCAGGCGTGACAGGCTGGCCCCTGACGACAAACGGATCGGTGGGACAGGGGCATACCGCCGGCCTCTCTCCACTCCGGGCCGCTTCGGGTGGCGCTTGGTGATCTCGGGCCGACTCCTCCCCTCCAGGTCAGCCATTTGAACGTTACCGACGGCGGTTCGGACCAAGGGACATCGAGAATGAAGGCGGTCGACATCGCGTTCGAGGCGGAAACCTACGCCGGGGTCGGGAGCCTAGCGGATGATGACGGTGCACCGCCCCTTGGGTCGTCCGATCTGGCGGTCGACGACCCGCTCGCCCGAGGGCCGGGTCCCGGGCCGATGACGATCACGCGATCCATCATCACGACCCCCGCGGCCGACGATCGAGCGCAACGACAACGGGAGGGTTTGCCTGAACACTTTAATTTGCAATTACTTGCGCAAATCGTCCGGTCCGGCGTCGAAAAAGGCTGCGATCTCCCTGCCGAAGTGACCGATCAGTTGTTTCGTCGTGAGGCGCAGCTGGTCGTTCCGGGTAAGGGACGTCCCCTCACCGTGAGTGCTCGCCCACCGGGCGGATGAGCGCTCGGGCAACGTCCAAGCGTCCCTGGAATTCTCCAACCCCCCGGCAAACCAGATCAAGGCCGGTGCGGACCCGCTCCTGTCGCTGAGCCTCGATAGGCCGTCCGGCGCTGATCCGCTCGAGAGCGTCATTCCCGGGCCCCTCGCCGACGAAACGGCGTCCGGGTCCAAACTCAAGCAACCGACGCCCGAGTCGCCCCGAGACTTCATCACGCGCGCCCCAATCCCGATCGAGCCACCCGGGCCCAGTCGATCCGGGCCGAACGGTGGTGGACGGATCTCGGGACCTCGGCATCCTCGACCTCGCCTCACGTTTGCGAGGAAGTCTGAAGCCGTGCCCTGGCGAATGAGCCGACGACACCCGAAGAAAGCGGCCGCCATCGAGGGACGGTCAGGGAGGATAGACAGTTTCCGAAGGACCAACCGCGAGTGCCGAGACATGATGAACATTCGGCCCGAGCTGTTGATCGTTCGATTTCTCGATGAGGACGTGCCATGACAAGCGTCTCCCTGGCCCTGATGTGGCATCAACATCAGCCCTATTACCCGGACGATGTCGCCGGCGAGAACCCGATGCCCTGGGTTCGGCTGCACGCAACGAAAGATTACCTGGGCATGGCGCTCCATCTCGAAGAGGTCCCAGAGTTCCGCTGCACGATCAACCTCGTCCCCAGCCTGCTGGTGCAGCTCGACGCCTACGTCCACGGCGCGACCGACCGGCACCTCCGCGTCTCGCGTATGCCCGCCGACGGCCTGTCCCACGACGACGCGATCTACCTGATCGACAACTTCTTCATGGCATTCGCCGACGTCATGATCCGTCCCCACCCGCGCTATCACGAGCTCTACCTCCAGCGCGGCCTGGGCCACGACACCGGCGAGCACGCACTGCTCCGGTTCCGCGAGCGCGACCTCCGCGACCTCCAGGTCTGGTCCAACCTCGCCTGGTTCCACCCGCTGCTCTTCGAGAAGGACCCCGAGCTGGCCGAGTTCAAGGCCAAGGGCCGCCGCTACACCGAGGACGAGAAGCAGTGGCTGCTCGACCGGCAGCGCGAGCTGCTGGCGCAGGTCATTCCGCTGCATCGTAAGCTGGCCGATCGCGGCCAGGTCGAGTTGACGACCACGCCGTTCTACCACCCGATCCTGCCTCTGCTCTTCGACAAGCGGCTGGCCCGCGAGGCGATGCCCGACGTCCACCTGCCC